>JAZKAZ010000025.1:0-9317 GCA_040388845.1 Chlamydiota bacterium
AGCTTGGGGCGCGGGGCATCCCCGGAGCCTGTCTATCCTCAGCCGCCTCGGCGTTATCCTGTAATCTGGTGCATACAGAAAGAGATATGAGTAACAGTTATCCCCTTTGAGTTCTGGATCGCATGGAAAGGAGTGATTACGAAAAAAGGTTCCGCTGATAGAATGAAGTTGTTGAGAAAAAGAGGGAAAATCACTTTATGACGATCAAACCGCGTACAATCGATAACCTGGGGGTCGAATCATCGATCCGCTATGCCAAAGATCAGGAGATGCTCGATACACGCCTGATCGATGAGTCCCGCTTAATCCCTCAAAGAACTGCGATTTCAGTTGTAAAGCCCTATGTTCCCTCGGAATTTGAGCAGCTTTTCACCCCGGGAAAATTAATTCCTTGGGCCTCTTTTCTCCCCCCTCCTGATTTTTACACCTATACAAAGCCTCTTTTCAGCTATCAGCTCATCCCTTCTTTGGGCAGCTACGAAAAGCAAGAGGCAGATACGGATAAGTTAGACAACCTTGAAGATGTGCTGAAAAAACCGCATGCCCGAAAGCATTCAAAAGGAGATCAATCCGATCAAGAAAAAGAGAAAGAGAACCAAGAAGAGGAAAAAGAAAGAAAGGTCTTAGTCACCCTTCTTCAGTGCATTGCCAAACTCGACAAATCGCTCACTCTCATTAATTCGCGCCGCAATCAATACCAGAGGGGATAAAATGAGCAATATGAATTGGCTTGAGATCTTAGGCTGGGGACAAGGAGAAATCGACGATTTGCGGTACGTCGCTTATTCTTATGTGAGACAAGGCATCTATGACGTTGCCCTCACCTTTTTCGATGCTTTAACAGTTCTCTCCCCTTACACTCCTTATGACTTTCAGACCATTGGAGCTCTCTACCTGCAAATGGGCAATGGCATCAAATCGCTCGACTTTCTCGACCGGGCGCTCAAATTGGACCCCTCCCACTTAGCGACCCAGCTGAACCGAGCAAAAGCCCTTTTTATGCTGGGCTATAAGCGGCAAGGATTGATCCAAGCCATGGAATTGGAAAAATGTCCGGATAAAGAAATTGCAGCCGCTGCCTCTGCTTTACTCTTAGCCTACAGATAACTGTTTTTCCTTGCGGCCATCCACGTTTACTTGCTACATTCAGTAGTTAAAATCCCCTACAGAATAAACCTATGCTCGACTGCGCTGTCAAAAACGGCTGGATCCAATTTCTCGAGTTCATTGAGAATCGCTGCACCTCTGCAGAATTCGAAAACTGGATCGCTCCGATCCGTCTCATAGAGGCAACGCCGGATGAAATTGTCTTAGAAATCCCAAATGTCTTTGTTCAGGAATATTTGCTGGATAACTTCAAAGAGGTCCTCTGCGACTTTCTCCCTTTGCGTGCATCTGGAGAGCCCGCCATCCAATTTACGATTGCTAAAGCCCTGAAAAATACGACCCCTTCACAACTTCCCGAGCTGGAGGTTATTGAAGAGGTCCCCGCATTCGAGCTCAAACTGAACCGCAGCTATACTTTCGATAATTTCATCGAGGGCCCTTCCAATCAATTCGTCAAGTCAGCTGCAGTAGGCGTTGCCGCCCGTCCCGGCAAATCGTACAATCCCCTGTTCATTCACGGAGGAGTCGGCCTTGGAAAAACACACCTGCTCCACAGCATTGGCCACTACGTTGCCGAACATCACAAAAAATTGCGCGTCCACTCGATCACAACTGAGGCCTTCATCAATGAGATCGTGGATCACTTGCGGAACAAATCGATCGACAAGATGAAACGTTTTTATCGCAGCCTCGATATCCTTTTAGTCGATGATATTCAATTCTTACAAAACAGGTTGAACTTTGAAGAGGAATTCTGCAATACGTTTGAGTCGCTCCTCAATCAAAGCCGGCAGATTGTCATCACATGCGATAAACCCCCGGCCCAGCTCAAACTCTCCGAGAGAATGGTCGCTCGGATGGAATGGGGCTTGGTGGCTCACATGGGCATCCCCGATCTAGAGACGCGGGTAGCTATCATCAAACATAAGTCAGAGAGCCGCGGCCTCGATATCCCCAGTCAAATTGCCTTTTTCATTGCCGAGCATATTTACAACAATGTCCGTCAAATTGAAGGGGCGATCAACCGCTTATGCGCTCATTCAAGGCTCATGTCATCGACTCTAAATGAAGATGTCGTTGAAAAAATCTTGAGTGAAATGTTTCAAAGCAGCGCCCCGAACAAAAAAATCTCGGTGGAAAGCATCCTAAAAAGCGTGGCAGCCGTCTTTGAAGTGCGCATTTCGGAACTCAAAGGGGAATCTCGCCACAAAGAAATCGCACTTGCTCGCCAGGTTGCCATGTATTTAGCGAAAGAAATGATTGACGATTCGCTGATGAAAATCGCAGCCTCTTTTGGCGGAAAAACTCACTCTACGCTCCTCCACGCATGGAAAAAAATCACAGATCAAATCCAGATCAATGAGACGCTCCGGCGTCAAGTCCAAATGGTCCGGCGCAATATTGAATCGTAGTAAGAAACTATTTGAGTTGCGTAAATTAACTCTCTCTTTTCATAATTGAGTCACTTTTTCAGGAGGTAATTATGAAAAAGACATTTGCAACAGCATTTTTGACACTCGCAACTGCTCTTGGATTTTCACAGGAAATCCCAAGTGAGCAGTCACTATCTAGAAACGACATTTCACTAGACGCAAAATCCGCTCTGAAACAAGAGATGGTCTCCAACAAGAAGTCATTCGTTTATCTCCGGATGGGAGTTTCTGATTCCCACCCAACAGATAGCGTAAAAGTTCTTCCAGGAATGGGGCTTGGCTACCGTCTGATTGCAGGTGCATCGGCACTCGATCTTTCTGCAACCGGCAACCGCTATATTACAAGAGATGCAGAGGGCGAAAAAAAGACCACGCATTTCTACACACTTCCTAAAGCAAACTATCTCTACTACATCAGCCCAGCGAAAAACAACAGCTTGTATGTAGGCGGAGGACTTGCTTGGGGCGGTCTGAAAACAAAAGACGACCGAGAGTTCACAGGGATCATCTCGAACGCAGCGGTCGGCTACGAGATGAACCGCAGCTCAACTGTGCGCAGCTTCGTTCAGCTCGATGTGAGCCAGCCAGCAGTTGCAGCTGTGCAAAAAAATGCATTCCCAGGACCTTTTGCTGAATTTTCAGTCGGCGCAGGTTTCTAAGGATTCGTTTTTAATTTTGCGAGGGCAAAACGACTGTTTTGCCCTCTTTTTTATCCCAGGACGCGAGAAAACTCGGTCCTTCAGGGCCGAGATGAATTGCGCCTGATGTTTTCAATTCGTCTAATCTCATATACTGCTCTTATTTTTGCGTAGGCTGGGACAAGTTCCTCTAAAAACGCTGTTAAATATGGCTCTCGGAATAGATAGCTTGGGTATCCAATCCCTAGAGGCCCTCGCCACACAATTGGGTGTGGCTAAGAGCAAAGGCCCCTTAATCGGGAGAAGCCTTCCGCTTTAGCTGAGGGATTATTCACTTTGTGAGTTGTTTCAGAGAAACTTCCACTAAATCTTGCCCCCGATAGAGTTTCTGAATTTTCCTTTTTTCACTCTCATAACGCTCAATCATTTCATCTCCCTCAACGGCTCCAAAAAATGGGATTTCTAACTCATTTGCGCCTCTCCCCATTTTTTTTCTCATGACTGCCGCACTGACTCTTTCCCTGCAAGGAGGCAGAGGAACTCTTTCAAAATAGGAACTCATTTTTTTCTGGTGGGTTTGTAAATCTGAGCTCCAGCTCCATAGAAGAGCATTATTTTTCCCAAATCCAAAAAGAAGACCCTTTGTTAGATGGTTTTCTTGGGCAAGTACCCGATTCCAAAAAAGAGAGTCTGGATTTTCAATTTCAAAAACGATTTCAAGAGGATGAAAATCGGATCCCGCACAATTTTTAAAAATTTCGTAATTTTCTGCGAGAAGAAGCGCCGTATTTTGGATATTTACTAAGTAAATCGATTTATAATTTGGATATCAGAAACTTTGATTTATAGTAAAAATTAATTCAGAACAGGCAAACGCAAGCCCCGAATTGTAGCCATGATCCCATGGTGATCGGAGAGAGCCGTTTTTGTGTTATAAGAGGCGTCAAAAGCCTTCACTAGATGGCAATCTTCAATTCGAATATTTTCAGAGACGACGGCAAGCTGTTTACCGTCGAGAACCGCTTCTTTAAAGAGCGATAGATAATCAATGATTTCACCCCAGACAGCTCGGCTTTTGCCATCCCACTCTGCCGTCATGCGATTGGTGCAAGTGGGGTCCTGTGCTGTGTATCCGTGGATGAGTCGATTTGCCAAAGGAGCGCCCTCTTCTTTATCTCTCTCCGTATTTAAATCGCCCGTAAGAACAGTTGGAATCGGAAGAGCTTTCTTTGCGACGCTATTTATGATTTGCGCAAATTGATGCATTCGGCTGATCCCGTCTTTTGGATCGCTCCCATGGATCAAATGCGTTCCAATCACCCGCGCGCAAGGTTGCAAGTCTTGAGGATTTCCCTTTACCTCTAAAGTCGCAAATCCCCGGTTGAGAGTCCAATGGTTATTCGCAAAAGATTCATGAGAAAAGCTGTGAACTGCGCATTTTGAAAGGACCATGCATCCACCGACACTTCCCATAGCACTTGGGCCTAGATGAATAAAAAAGTGGGCGTAATTCGCTTTCAGCTTTTCGATCAAAGCCTCCCCCAAAGCGGTATCATAAATCTCCTCTAAAATGAGTACATCAGGATCTTCCGCTTGGATTTTCTGGACAATTCCATTGAATCTGAGTCGCCAAGCAATCACTCCCCCATGGTCTAAAGACAGGCCGCCTGCAATCCCACATACATTCCAGTTCATGATTTTGATTTGCGGATCTCTCCCATCTAGTCTCTTTTCAGGAGCCTCTCCCCGCACGTGTGTGTAGCCCCCTTTTTGCAGGGCAAAACCGATGGCTCGAAACAATCTGCTGCCGGCTCCCAGCAAGGCCACACTAAAAAATAAAGGAGCTGGCATCGCAGCGAAAAGGGTGGCGCCGAAGATTGCCCCTAAGCCAATAAACACACGGGTTGCAATTTCCTCTGCCTTGCTTGCGCAAGATTCGAATTTTTTAGGATCCAGCGGAGCCACCAAACGGTAGCGAAAAAGACCCCAAATGGCGCAAAATGGCTCTGCCATTTTAGAGGATAGATTGAGGAAAGTTCGATCCCATCCATGCGATGGCTTTAAAGCGGATGTCATAAAAAATTCCTTGTACAATTATAAAGAATTGATAATGATATTGCCCTTATTTATTAAAAGTCAAGGAGATGTATGACGAGGATTACTGGGATTTCTACTTGGATGTGCGAGCGGCTCGAAGAATCTCTTCTTCCCGTCAAAGGGGATCTAATAAAAAAAGTTGCCTGTTATGCCTATCAATTTTTTAAATTTTGTCTTTTTTTCCCCTTGAGCATCGCCACTTCGCTTTTGTCTTTTGCAGCCACTCGCCTTTTCCCCAAAAAACCCATAGATCCTCCTCTTGTAGATTTTGCAAAACATCCTGAGTGGGACAAACAGCCTGTAAATGCAGCTCCTGTTGACATCGGATTTGCAACAGCCGATTTCCAGGACAATGGCCCAGCTCAACATCCCAACTCCAATTGGGGGGCCTACTATCAAAAAAAAGAACAGCCACTCGGACAAATGCCTGACGTATGGAATCATCCAGAGAGAGTTCTCGATAGGCTAGATGAGCTCGGCGTAAAAAAATTCCGCTTCTCCATCAGCCGAGATCAAATTGAGCCTGAACTTGGAAGGCCTCTCAACCAAGTGGCGCTCCAGCACTACCGCAATTTCTGCAGAGAGCTCAGGCTCCGCGGAATCGAGCCCATGGCAACACTTCACCACTTCAGCGACCCTCTCTATTTTAGCTGGGAGAAAAGCGAGGACATAGACGGCTTTGTTCGCTACGCCGAGGCTGTTTCCGAAGTGCTCTACGAGGAGGGAGTCCGTAAGATCATCACGATCAACGAGCCGACTGTCGTCGCATTCCAAGGAAAAGTGATGGGAGAGTTCCCTCCTCATGGAAAACTCGATTTTGAAGGAGCTGCCTGCATGCTCGAAAATATGATGCGCGCACATACTCGCGTCTATGAAAAACTCAAAGCGCGCCATCCTGATTTCGAGATCGGACTTACTCATGACCCGATCCGGTTTCGCCACTTTCATAAAACGCATCCCCTCTTTTCTCCTGCAGAAAAACTGGTTTGCCATTACCTAACCGAAATCAACCACAGCGCCCTTATGCGGTTTTTGCAAACGGGCAAATTTTCCTTAAAAGTCCCCTTCCGCACAAATTATGCGTTCGAGTTTCCGACAAAACCGCCTCTCGATTTCATCGGTCTTCAATACTACACAGATCCGCTCCTCAAGTTCTCTTTGACAAATGGCGAATCGGTCACTCGCAACCCAGGAGAAAAAATTACCTCCTACCAATATCGGGTCTATCCACAAGGAATGGCCTCCATTCTTGAAGAATTTAAAACCCTTGGCGTCCCCATCGATTTAACCGAAATCGGCATTGATATAGGAATCAACAAAGACGGCGGCGACCAAGAACGGATTGCCTATTTCGATAAAGTGTTTCAAGTAGTGCAAAAAGCAATTGACCATGGCACCCCCATCCGCTCCCTCTATTTTTGGACGCTGATCGATAATTTGGAATGGTACAAAGCGTGGGCCGTCCGTTTTGGCTTTTATAGCTTTGATCCAGCCACGGGCCAAATCGCCCCTCGCCCTGTCAGCCAGTGGCTGCAGGGTCGAATCACAGCTCGCAATGCTTTGGCGGGAGTGGGCGAATGAGATTTATTGCAATTTGGATTATTTTAACGCTTTTCACGATTCCTCTTCAGGCAAGCCGTCTCCTCGTTAATATTGAGCAAACAGCAAGCTTTACTCCGGAAGAATTTGCGGACGCCGCATCTGCCAAGCTATTGTACATCGACCCAAGAAATCCCTATAAAACGTTTGAATCTGCGTTCTTAGACAACGCTTTTGTGGTCATTTCTTGCCCCTTAAATAAACGGCAACTTCACATCCTTGCTTGCAGATACGGTTATCGCTACGCGATTCTTGGAAATGAATCTCTCGAACGGTCCGTGGGCCAGGCACGCACTCTCTTAGAGGCAAATCCAAAAACTAGCAGCGACATTCCCCATTTATCTTTGGAAGAATCTACCAGCGTATACCGGCTCATGGAAAAAATCGATCGTGTATTCACCGCCAATCGATTGCTTTATTGGGCAGGCGGGGGAACTCTGCTCGGCGCAGTCCGCCATGGAGGGCTGGTTCCGTGGGATGACGACTTAGATCTCTATATTTTGGAAGTGGACGAAGAAAAATTAAATCAGATGGAATCCGATCTTGAAAAAGAGGGTCTTGTCCTCCATTACTATTGGAAAGATCTCTATAAAATTTTCGAAGTGGGAGCTCTGCCTATTCCCGATGAAGAAAAACCGGGACAGACCCTCCCCTTTGGCTATCCCGCTGCGGATGTTTTTCTGATGGCCTTAGAAAAGCGGAATGAACTCCAAGAGATCTACGTACATAGATCTTATGACTTCTATTGGCACTGGAATAATGATCGGTTTACCTACCCGCAGATTGAAAATATCAGTCGAATCGCTTTTGGACCACTCACTATTCCGATTCCTGGCGATCCAACTGCTTATTTAGATCGGCTTTATGGGTACAATTGGAAAAAATACGCAGTAGAGCCCTCCTGGAATCACAAAACTGAAGATCGGACGGAGTACCCAGGTGCAGCTATTGTTGAAATCGATGACTTCTCTCCTGCTTATTGGAAATAATTAACAGCCAATAAGCTACGTAATTAATAAGGAACAAAAAACAAAAACCTGATATACTGATCATATCTCCTGACATAAGGACTATCATGCAAAAAGCAAAAATAAAAAAAAGCCAAAAAGCCCCAAAAAAACAACCCGTGTAACTGTTGATATTCCCTCTGAAAAACATAAACGAATTAAAGCAATGGCCGCTCTAAAAGGCGAAATTCTTCAAGAATTTATTCTTACTTGTGTTGAAGAAAGAATCCATGAACCTAGCGCCAAAACTAAGCTAGAACAACTTGAAGACCTAGGATTAGTAGGAGCGATTGAAGAAAGTGAAATTACTAGCACAAACTACAAAGATTTTATTATAAAATCAGTGAAAGCACGGCATGAGAGAGAGAACTAATATTATTATTGATACGGGATTTATTTATGCTTTATATTGCAAAAAAGATTCCAATCATCAGAAAGCAAAAGAAGCAGCAGACGAATATACCAGTGCCCAATGGCTCACTTCGTGTTTTGTTTTTCAGGAGATATTTTTGGTTGCTGAAAGAAGGCAATCCCATTCAAATTTTCGAAGCTGAAAGAGCTGGAGTTTTTCAGATCGTTAATTTTGAAAGAAAACAATTATTGGAAATTGAAAAAATCGTCATCAAATATTCTGATCGCCAGATCGATCTGGCAGATGCCTCTCTTATTTTTTTGGCAGAACAATTAGGCCATGGGAATATTCTTTCCACCGATATAACCGATTTTACGGTCTATCGCTGGAATCGCACGAATTCGTTTAATATTCTTATGTAATACTCTCTGGAGTTTGGACTAATTTGTTTGAAAAGGAATCGAATGAACAGAGCTAAGGTCTTTGTCAACGGAATTTATTCCGGAGATCTCGAAGAAATCGCCAAATCACCCAATGCTCACCTTTTCTCCCTATAGAGCTTCTATAAAAGGGCCAATTGAAGTAATTTCAATTAATGAAATATTTCATGGATTAACTTAAATTTCTAACATGGGAAATGATGACGGTAGCTAGCAAATACGCCAAAAGCATGAAGCCAGTAGAAAAAAACATAACCCCATTGCATAAATCATTCTTTTTTTTATGCTGTTTCCATTCATAAAAACAAATGATCCCTTTCGGAATTAGGTAGCTGCCAGATAAATAGAAAGCACCGCAAAATAGTGCAACTTTGACAATCTCCAAAAGCATTATATTATTCTGAAGCGCTGACAAATCCACATTCCTCTCCCTGCAAATGACAAAAAGAAAATGGAAGTTTAATATCTAGCTTTCCGGATGTCAATGAATTATTTAAGACTCAAGCACGATGCGGTAGCGGACGACATTCGATTTCTCCCGCTCGATCCCTTCCCGAGGGAAGGGATCCCTCTTTTTTCTCCCTACAGAGCTTCTATAAAAGGGCCATTGGATTCCCTACCCCGAACTCAATTAGCTGGATGAA
>JAZKAZ010000026.1:0-8456 GCA_040388845.1 Chlamydiota bacterium
AAGCTTTCCAAGAAAAACTTAGATGGGGCGCGAATCTTTGAGAAGCAAGCATTCCACAACCGAGAGAGCTTATGGCGCTGTAGGCTGCAGCCATCTTGTGATTTCCTGCGTTTGTATTTTTTCGCGATTTGTGTGCAGCAGCGGCCAAACCAATAGTTGTAGCGGAGGTGACGGGATTCGCTAAGGCTGTATTAAGAAGAGAAGATGTTCCGGAGTAAATCGCCCAGGGTAAGTCAGCAAGCTTGGAAATGCCAATGGCAGTTCCTGCATCCGCTAACAAAGCGGGAGCATGGTCAGCTATTTTAGCAAATAAAGGGTCCACGTCTAAGGCTTGCCCGCCAGCATATGCTGCGAGTCCTAGAGCGATAGCCACCAAGATCGGTTTCCGCGCTTTCCAGATGGTTGCGGTAAGGAGCGCATTGGTTGCAAGCTTTGGGGTGCCTAGCGACGCAATGTAGGCCCCGCCTTTATAGATGGTATCTGCAGACACATATTGAGTCAGATCTTTTGGAAGGTTTCTAAGGGCCGGCTTGATGATTTCAGGTCCCAGAGTTGTCTGATTAGCAAGGCAAGAAGTTACTGCAACAAGAACCGCTCCATCAAGAGCTAGTGAAATCAGCGTATTACGCTCCTTCCAGACGGCTCCGGCTAAATCTGCCGCAGATCCCAAGATGGTAATTTCGCGCTTCTTTGGTGCGGGCGGTTTCGGAGGAACTGGAATCAGGACGACATTATGAGCCGCAGCCAGGACGCGATGGTTTTTTGTGAGGGAGGCGCGCGCTTTTTTACATTCTTTAAACAACCGGTCAATCTGTGTTTGAGTTGCGCTCACCTGAACCGTGTATTTTTTCGGAACGGGGATTTGCTTGCCGAGGGTAATTGCCGAGTTATATACAATACTGCTGTTGTTAATCGCATCAAAACATCTATGAACGGTTGCATAGTCGTCTACTAGAAATTTTAAATTATCTGCATTGAGATCGGGATTTGCGTTTGCTTCATCGAGTTTCTCTTGGAGAGATTCAAATATGCCCATCATTGGAGTTGCAGTATCTCGAAAAAAACGGGATGAATAGTTAGTAATCTTATAAAGAAGATCTGATTCTGAGCTTTTTACCAATTTAACTGCGCGGTCGATCCCAATCGCTTTCTCCTGGAAGTGCGCTTCCTCTTCATGGGGTATATTTATATCATTGTACTCTTGATCTATCTCGGTTCGTTTTGTAAATAATTCATTCAGACTAATGAGGGCGTTATTTAGGACTGTTATAATATTCTGGAGAGATTTGTTTTTTTGGTCTCTGGAGTTCTCTCTAGATTCAATGATAGTATAATGTTTTGATACTTCGTCGGATATATGTTTGTTTATTTCTTTTAGTTTGTTTGGTTCGCTATTCAGTAGTGGAGAATATCTATTTAATATATTTTCAATAGACGCCATAAAAAGTCCTCTTTTTAATTTGCGTATATTTTATCTGTTTGAATGATATATATCTATATGTAAACTTTTTTTATTTTGAATAAATGTTATATGTGTAGGTTGTTTTTTAATTGCGAATTTGTACGCTGCAACTGCAGCTGCGGCCAAAAACTACTGAGGCGGCTCCTCTCTCAAGAGGAAAACTTATGCAAAAAATCCTCTCCGAGCGAAGGAAAAAATTTGGGGGCCAAAAGCCATTATTGTAGCAATGGTGGCAGATAAGCCTTTTGGCAAGGAACTTGTTGAAAATTGAGAGATATCCCGAGGGACCAGCGGTTCAGAAGAATTATTAAATCTTAAAATTTCAGATTGTTCGTTTCCGCCGCAAACAATAGGCGCTAATTGGGAGACTGTTGAAATTAAAAAACTGGGGGCAGCTGTGATGTCAGTCAGTGCTTCATACAAAAGAGAGCCCGCATTTGTTACTATTGAATCAGCATTTGCAGCGGCTCCAGAGGCAATCGCAATTGCGCCTGCTGTAGAATAAATTCCGGTTTTAACAGTTGCTGAAAATCCAGCATCGATTCCGGCTAAGTTTCTAAAACCTGCGCCCATGAGGAGGCCTTTAATTGCCCAAGCAGTGGAGAAGGCTGTAGTCGGATGTTCTATAAGGAAGTCAATTGCGGCAGGGGCGGCTTGTTCAAGAATGAATTGGGCAGCAGCAGGGCCCCGTTCAATGGCTTGGGTAAATAAAAATTTACCAATATTCAAGCCCAATGATTTAAAATCTGCATTTGACGCAGCCACAATCAAAAAAGGGAGCGCCATCTGAAAAATATGATTCGCTGTACTAAGTTCGTTTTTTTCATCCGCTTTCAGAGGGAAAGCGATCTGATGGCTCACAATATTTTTATTGTTCAGCCGGCCAGATTGCTTCAGGCGGCAAAGCAGTGGCTGTGGGCGAAATTGCTGGGGTGCAGATAAAAATATTTTTTTTGCCATAGAATTCCTTAATTGATTTGCGATAATTATAAGGAATGGCTGATTTATTTATCTAGAGCACAGAAAAACTTTAATAAACAAAGAATTGGGCCGAATTGATTCAATTCAGCCCAATCAGTAGTTTTTTAAGCTTTTGTGGAGCGGGCAGTCAGGCGAGCTTTTGTGCGGGCGGCTTTCTGGACTTTAAAGACTCCCCGTTTTACCCCTTTATCCATCAGACTGTAAATCTCATTCAGCTTGGTTTTGATTGCCTCTGGTGCGGCTTTTTGCTCCAAAGAACCCTCAAGACTGCGGATCGAGGTGAGTACTGTCGCTCGAAAGGAGCGGTTGCGAAGGCGCTGTTTCTCATTCTGCAAATCTCTTTTTAACGCAGAAGGTTTCTTGACCTTCCCTTCCTCTTTCTTTTTGTCTGCTGGGTTTTTTTGATCAGCCATAATTCCTCTAAAATTGAGTCGATTGCGATTTTTAAGTGATACCACTATAATCGCCCCCTCTAAATTCGCACAAGGGCTGTCTTTGTCTCAAAAAACATTCGCTATAAAAAACCGTCAATTTATTTATTTTATATGTTGTCTTGGTTTCTTAGTGTTGATTTATTATATTTTGATATTTATAATAGTTTTTAAATAAATACGGGGTTTCTATGAAACAAATTTATTGTGCCGAATCGCGATCTTTTTTTGAAATTTCTGGAGACCCCCGATTTCTTCAATTTAATAGTTTTCAGAGCCGGCTTCTCTGTCTGAAGGATTTTTTTAAGAAAATCATTTTGCTTCCATTGGCACTTCTCTACAAAGCGTACAAAACAATTTTTCGAGTTGTAGGTTTGAGTTTTGGGGCGGCGCTTTTAGGCGTTACCTTGGGCAGTTCTACTTCTGCGAGAGAATTTTTTGTCGAACGGGTATCTGCGCTGGCAAAAGATTTAGCCGACTGGATTCTATTGCCTTTTGCTGTCTTCGCCTGTTTTTTCCGCCTCATTCTGGCATTCCTCGTCCATCCAAACATCTATTTTAACTATTAGTATTTTGCGGCAAGTCTTTCGAGATAGCTTAAGTAAGGCGATGCAATGTATCTGCGCAGCCATGTCTTCAAGCGAGAAGGTTTTCGGGTGGGCTGTCCCAGTTGGATTTCGAGCGCTCGCCAATTTTCCATTGCAAACATGAGGCTGGGATTTTTTTCTGAGCGCAATGCGAAAGTTAGCCTATCGCCCCAAAAATAGAGAAGACTTGCTCTTTTGAGGATTTGTTTTGGAATATTGGGATTATCCAGTGGGGCTAGAATTTGGGCCGGTTTTTGAAGATCAATTTTCAGTTTTCCTCCTTTTTTTCGTCTCATTCCTGATGCGATGATTTCAAACTGATCGTAATAACTGGATGGACCCTCCCTGTTTAGATCGATGTAGTAACAGGCGCAGCTTCGCAAGAATTCTTCAGCCGGGCGCAAAAGGAATTTGTTATAGCGCCTATCATCGAGGAGCCACACCGTTTCAAATCCGACTGTCCGATAATCGTAGATCCGAGCCATGGCTTCGCTCTCTTGCATGGGAGAGCACTGAATCTCAAAAATAATCTTTTCTTTTTCCCAGCAAAGATCGGCGATTCGGCAAATTTGAGGAAAGGGGCGCTCGATCTGAAGCGCGCCTTCGGGAAAAAGTTTTTGCAGTTGGATCTGGGCAATCATATGGTCTTCGCTTTTGCTGTAAAGGCGGCACTTAGGAGCTCCTTGCGTGTGATAGAAATGGGGAAAGCGATTTTTCCCTCTGCGCAGTTTTACAGGCAAAAAACATTCCAGGCACCAGTATCTCTTCCCCGGTTCTGCGGAGGAGGCGAAAATCAAATCATCGTCATCTAAAGCGTAAAGGGCCATCTTGGTCACATAATTTGGTTGCAATAAATCGACTTGGGTTTATGATGTTGACAGAAAGAGGGCCCCCATCACACAATATTTTCATTTCTCAATTGAGAAAGCTCTTGTTTGTTAGTAGAGTATCAAAAAGTCTATTTTCCCCCATTCTGGCTTAGGAGATCATGAGCAGTACGACATCTTTTAGCAATCCCCAGCATCAGCAAAAAATTGAAGAACTTGTCGCAGTTGCGAAAGAACAAGGGTATTTGACCTACGAGGAGATCAACGAGATTCTCCCGATGACTTTTGATTCTCCTGAGCAAATCGACCAAGTATTGATTTACTTAAGCGGGATGGACATCCAAGTCCTCAACCAGTCAGAAGTCGAAAGACAGAAAGAAAGAAAAAAAGAGGCCAAAGAACTAGAGGGCCTTCCGAAAAGATCCGAGGGCACGTCCGACGATCCGGTCCGTATGTACCTCAAAGAGATGGGCTCGGTCCCTCTTTTAACGAGGGAAGAGGAAGTTGAGATTTCCAAGCGGATTGAAAAAGCTCAGATCCAGATTGAAAAAATCATTATGCGCTTTCGCTATTCGATCCGGGAAGCCATCTCGATTGCCAGTTATTTGATCACTGGCAAAGAGCGCTTTGACAAGATCATTGCGGAGAAGGAAGTTTCGGACAAAGCCCATTTTCTCAATCTATTGCCTAGACTCTCTGAATTGATGAAAGTGGAAGACCTGCTCCTTGAGCAGCTTTTAATTCAAGCGCGCGATGTGCATTTGAAAAAAGAGGAAAAAGCCCAACTTGCCGAAGATACTGAAAAATGCCGCATCCGCGCGCAAGCTTATTTGCGCAGATTTTGCTGCAGGCACAATATCATCGAAGATTTCGGCGAAGTGATTCTTGCGGCCTATGATCGATTCCTTCTTTTGGAAAAGGAAGTCCAGGAGCTGACTCCGCGCGCTGAAAAAAATAAATTTGCAGCAGGCAAGCTCACCGCTGCCAAGCGGAAGCTCTATAAGCGAGAACTTGCTGCGGGCCGCAGTCTAGACGAGTTCAAAAAAGATGTCCGGATGCTCCAGCGCTGGATGGATAAAAGCCAAGAAGCCAAGCGGGAAATGGTGGAATCCAACTTGAGGCTGGTGATCTCAATTGCAAAAAAATATACGAACCGAGGCCTCTCCTTCTTAGATCTGATCCAAGAAGGAAATATGGGTCTCATGAAAGCGGTCGAAAAGTTTGAATACCGTAGAGGGTATAAATTTTCTACCTATGCTACATGGTGGATCCGCCAAGCAGTGACCCGCGCGATTGCCGACCAGGCGCGCACGATCCGTATCCCTGTCCATATGATCGAAACGATCAACAAAGTATTGCGCGGCGCGAAAAAATTGATGATGGAGACGGGCCGAGAGCCAACGCCTGAAGAGCTCGGCGTTGAGTTGGGGCTTACTCCTGAGCGGGTCCGTGAAATTTACAAGATCGCGCAGCACCCGATTTCTCTTCAAGCGGAAGTGGGCGATGGAGGAGAGAGCCAATTTGGCGATTTCCTCGAAGATACAGGAATCGAGTCGCCCGCAGAGGCTACGGGCTATGCCATCCTCAAAGACAAAATGAATGAGGTATTGGCGACGCTCACTGATCGGGAAAGAACGGTTCTCATCGAGCGTTTTGGTCTCTTGGACGGAAAGCCTAAAACTCTTGAAGAAGTGGGCGTTCGATTTAAAGTGACTCGCGAGCGGGTCCGCCAAATCGAGGCAAAGGCTCTTCGAAAAATGAGACACCCCACGCGCGCCAAACAACTCCAAGCATTCTTAGATCTCTTAGAAGGCGAGTAAAGCCGCTTTACATTTCTCCTGATTTTTGCTAAACACAAAGTTGGCCAGGAGAAATGTATGAATTTCAAAAAGTTGTCCGGTTTTATCTTAATTGCCATAGGGATTGTTCTAATCGTTTTTGCTATCCAATCAATGGATCGAATCTCGTCCAGAAAACACCAAGTAGGCATGTTCTCTCGTCCTTTGTCTAAAGTTTCAGGAGGAGATAGTCTCAGCGGCGTTCTCAAAGGAGAAACTGAAAAATACGACACGCAGGTGATCTTAATTCTGATTGGCGGGATTGTGTGTGTTGTGCTTGGGAGCGCAGTTGCGTGGCGCCACTATCGCCATAGAAGATGAGTTCCAAGAAAAATTTGGAGCGTATCGGAGTTGAACCGATGGCCTCAACAATGCCATTGTTGCGCTCTACCAACTGAGCTAACGCCCCACATTTAAGTGCTCCAGTATTTTAAGGGCTACTCCCTTTTGATTCAAGAGATGTGATTAAAAATCAGAGTTTTCGCTTCCGTCCTTAGATATTTAAAGATGCACAAAAAATCTCCGTGTGTTAAAAATTTGTTCACTAAACTCAATCGCAGGGATGAGTTTTCGACTCATTTAGGAGGGAAGGGTATGCTTGAAATAGAGACCCAAGATCGGAGGCAGAACGTGTTTTTTGACAAAGTTGAGGAAGGGCAGCCGGATGCCATTTTTGGACTCAGTGCAGCGTTTGCTGCAGATGTGCGTCCTCAAAAGGTCGATCTTTTGGTTGGGATCTATAAAGATGAGCACTTGCGATCGGAGCTGCTCCCTTCTGTAAGGCGGGCAAAAGAGCAGATCATGAGCCAAGATATCCTTGCAGACTACTTGCCGATTGATGGCGATCCTGAGTTTTTAGAGGGAATCAAGGCTCTTGTTTTCGGCCCAGAGGCGCTTAAAGAGGCCCATGGAAGAATCTACGGAGCTCATACTGCAGGCGGCACCGTTGCGCTTCGGATCGGGGCAGAATTTTTGGCACAGGAAGTGACAAAGACTATCTATATCCCCACTCCCACTTGGCCCAATCATCGCTCAATTTTTGAGAGAGCTGGATGCAAGGTGGATACGTACCCATATTACTCCCGCGAAAAGCAAAATTTTGATTTTGATGCTATGGCTGAAAAGCTGGAAAAGATCCCTGAAAAATCTGCGATCCTTTTGCACGCATGCTGTCACAATCCGACTGGATGCGATCCCAGTTTGCGGGAATGGAAGGAAATTTCGCTCCTGATGCGCGACAAAAAACTCGTTCCTTTTTTTGATTTTGCCTACCAGGGGTTGGGAGATGGAATTGAAAAAGATGCTGCCGCTGTCCGGATGTTTTTAGAAGATGGCCACGAGATGCTCATTGCTTATTCCTGTTCCAAAAATTTCAGCCTCTACTGTCAGCGAGTAGGCGGCTTATTTGTTTCTTGCGGGACGAATTCAGCGAAATCCCGCGTGGGCAGCCAAGTCAAGCGGATCATCCGCGCGCTCTACTCAAATCCGCCAGCCCACGGCTCCCGCATTGTCCGTGAAATTATCAAACGGGATGATTTGCGGGCTCTCTGGGAAAAAGATCTTCAGGCAGTCCACCACAGGATTACCCTGATGCGGGAGAGTTTTACCCAACGGCTGATTTCCCATTCGAAAAAGGTCAATTTCCAGCATCTTCGCAATCATAAGGGGATGTTTTCGTATTTAGGAATCGATGGCTTGCAGGCGCGGAAGATGATTGAGCAGTTTGCGATTTATATCCAGGAGAGCGGTCGGATCAATGTTGCGGGACTGACCTTTAAAAATCTCGACTATGTGGCAGATAGTTTATTGAAGGTATGCGAAGCGTGAGGCGTCGAACGGTTGCCTTCCCTTATTTAATCTTAGGGTTCTTTCTCTTTTGCTGGATCAGCCTTCCCAAAACCCTTTCTGATCGCGCTCGAGCTCTCACCGCTGCCTCACTTGCCCCATTTTGTAAATGGAGCAAGCCCACGAAAAGTCCTTCAGATGAACTTTCCCGCTTGCAGCTCGAAAATCTCAATTTACGCGCCCAAATGGAAGAGGTCTATGAATGGATTCTCTCCGAGCAGCGGATTGGAGAACAGGTTGAATTGCTAAAATTAACGCGCCAAGAACAAAAGAAAAGCACAGATGAATATTGGCACGCCTTTTTTCAAAGGAGAGCAGATCAATTGCAAGAGCGTCTCAGGAGCCATCTTGTAGCAATCCCAGCTCAGGTGATTTACCGGGATCCCAGCTCCTGGAGCAGCAGCCTTTGGGTAAATGTAGGCGAAAATGACAATACCGCATCCGACCATCCCGTAGTTGTAAAAAATAGCCCCGTGGTTTTGGGC
>JAZKAZ010000026.1:8466-19162 GCA_040388845.1 Chlamydiota bacterium
GCCGTGCGGGCCGTCCGAGGAAGCTCTCAAAATCGAGAAATCTCTCAGCAGATTCAAGCGCTTTCCAGCCGGATCGGAAAACGGGAAGATCTCTTTTCGTCGCCGGTTGAAAAAGAACGCATTCTCTCCGAGCTCGAACGCCTTAAAGCAAAAATTGGGACCAGCTGGGAAGATGGCTACTTGGCAAAAGGAGAGCTTCACGGAAGCAGCGCCCCTTTTTGGCGCGCGCGCAGCCCAAAGCTTAAAGGAGTCGGATTCAATTATGACTTTGCAGATGCCGAAGGGCCGTCCCGCGATTTAAAAATGGGCCGGATATCGACCTCTTCAGGAAGTGGAGCTGCGATCCCGCTGTTGAAAGAAGGAGATTTACTCGTTACATCGGGGCTGGATGGAATTTTCCCTCCCGGTCTCTTAGTCGGAACCGTGGATTCCATCGGCCCCTTGAAAGAAGGGGGGTATGCCTACGAAATTGAGGCGGAGCCGCGCGTCTCCCATCTCAATCATCTGCAGACGCTCTTTATCCTTCCACCCCTTCATTTTGAGTGATCAGATACTTACCTGCCAACAGCTATAGGCGCAGGCGGGTTGTTCAAACCATCTAGGGATTTTAGGAGAAGATGGGTAACATAGCCCAGTCCAATGGCCGTAGCAACGCCTATCCCTATCCAGAGAATTCCAGTAAAAAGGCTGAAGATCCCTGTTGCAAGAAGAGCTACTGCAGTCAATGTTGTCAAAAAGCCGCTAGTTGCTGCTGCTGCACAAAAAAGAACTTGTTTCCCCTGCTCTTGGATCAATTCTTTTTTTAAATTATCTCCTTGAAGTTTGAGTTGGTCTGCATTTTGCTCGATGTCTTGGACTCTCTGAGCAACATCTTGGCCTCGAGCCTGTCCGATAGCTGCAATAGCGGTATCTAAATTAGCTGTAATAGTCTTAAACCGAAGAGATCTAACTTGGGATGAAAAATTTTCTATTTTGTTTGCTGCGGCATTTGCCTGGTAGACAAACATAATAGATCCTACAACTGGTAAACAAGTGATCGCCAAGCTTGCAGGCGATGCTGTGGTTTCTTTTAAAATTTTCCCAATAGATTGTATACTCATAAATAACCCCTTTTTAATAAATTTTGCCGATATTTTGGTTGTATTAGGATTAACAGTCAAGGCGTTTTGATGAAAAATTAATTTAATCTTTTTCGACACTTAAGAAAATATTTTCTCAGAAGGGATGAAACGTATAGGCAATAGAAAGATTTTCCATTGGAAAATCTTGAAAGCTAGGCGGAAGCAATTGAAAGAAAGTAATTGGGGCGATAGAATTTTTTAAAAAATGGAGAGGTCTATTGGGTCCTATAAAAATTGTTTTGATTAGTGTTTTAACTTGTAGCATCTGTGCAATGGTAGGGGGGGCTATGGATTGCTCAAAATTTACGATGAATTTCGTAAGGCTTTTGCGAATAATAGCCGAGCTAGGCTTTGGGTGGCGTTTTCAATGACGATGTTCGCGGTATTGATTGCAATTCTTACATTCACAGTATTTGGAGCCAGCATTCAAAAGACTCTCGAAAAAAACAATTACAACGCTGAAAATCAACAACATTCTCGTTAATCCTAAGCTCCACGATTGGAAAAAAAATGTCTCAAAAAGAAAAGATGAGTTCCCCTATCGCATATCCCAGAAAAATCTCGTCGACGATTACAAGTATTTGCCTGTTGTGTTGTTTTCCCCAGGAAGGGTTTTGCTTGATGACAGGCGAAATAAAAATCGAGAATGCAGCACCCGATTCTGATACAGGAGACATTATCAAGCAAGACGATGAACGGCAATAAAACTAAAAATATCAAATATTGAATTCTCTTATTAAATTGATCCCTTGAGAATCAAACGTATAGTTATAAGTTCTCCCCCGAATAGTGGAAAAATCCTCTTTTTGATCGAGATCAAAAACAGAGGCCAATTGCTCTGGCAAAATTTCTTCCCCGCAGCGAAAAAGGAACAGTCCCTGATCTGTTTTTGCATCTCTGCCCGTCGGATTTAAAAAATACATCGGCCGGTCAAATTTTAAAAAATCATACCCAATGGAAGACATATCGCCGATATAGGCATCGGAGATTTCTAGAAGAGGATAAATCGGAGGAAATTCTGGAAGGAAGAGGATATTTTTCCTGTTTTGAAACTGCCCCATTAAAATCTCGAGCTGAATATCAAATTGCTGGGATGTATTGGGATGCAGCTTCACGAGCAAATTACAATGGTTTGGAAGCGCCTTTGCTAAAATGGGAAAAATTTGCCAAAACGAGCCATTGCCCTCCGAATCGTTCCAGGTGGG
This sequence comes from Chlamydiota bacterium, assembly GCA_040388845.1. Lineage (GTDB taxonomy): Bacteria > Chlamydiota > Chlamydiia > Chlamydiales > SM23-39 > JAZKAZ01. The sequence goes on from JAZKAZ010000026.1 coordinate 10,793, forward strand.
CGCGTAAAGGAAGTTTTTGTTTCCTTGAGGAAGAAGGCTCGTAATTTCATCCTGAACTATTTTTTGGTAAAAGCTGCGATGTTTCTCATAGTATTTTGCCCGAAAATTCCCCACGCACAAAGTTTTTAGAAAAACGTTTTTCGCCTTCATGAAATCGATCATTTTTTGACCATACACAAGAGCTGTGGCATCCTTTTGCAGCCCTTCAAAAAAAGGACTTTTCCATCCTTTGTCAGAATTGCCATGAGGAAGCCAGAAAGTAGAGGTCTGCTCTGTTAAAAGAGTAGGAAACGCCGCCTGTAAAAGCTGGTGTGGATCGCACGCGACGAGATGTTTTGGGAATTTGATTCGCAGCGCATTTTCTTCGATGACTTTTAGATCTGGGTAATATTTACAGGCTAAATTTACGATAGAATCTTCGCAAATGAGCAAAGGCCACTGCATCAAAGAACAAAAGGGGCCCAGATGATCGAGGTAGTGGAGGGAGGTATCGAAAATCAATCCGGCTGAGTTCATCCCAAATATTCTCGGATTTTGCAAGCGTCTGAAGCAAGCTCTTGTTTTCTGAGTATATTAACGGAAAGGATTTTTCTGTGAAATTTTTAAAAATTTCCCTAACATATCTCTTCTCTTTTAGGAGAGCAGATGTTCTATCTTTTGGTTTTTGTTTCTTTCGTTCTTTCTGCTTGGTCTGATGAGCTCGCTCTTGCGGTCACTGAAAATGATCCCTCTTCTCTCGTGGAAGGCGTCAGTGTAATCACTGGCGATCTATATACTTTTGAAGAGGATTGTGTTGTTCAGGGAGCCGAGCCGATTTCCATACGTCGTTCTTTTTTAAGTAGGGAAGGATTTTTCAGAAATTACCAACACATGATAGCTGCCTTCTTATGTCCAGCGAATCTATTTGTAGTCAACGAACCCAATGGAACTGTAGTCTGTTACTCGCCCGATGCAAAAAATCACATTTTCCCGGCTATTGGAGAGAATTTTTTCGGAGAAAAACGGAGGGAAGAACATTATTGTTATTCCAAATTCGAAAATGCGAGATGAAGTTGAATGGATTTTAGAGGCATATGGTAAGATTAAGCGGCCCTAGACGTACTATATTTTCACAAAAAGATTTTGAAGAGTATCCAATTTGGACTTGGGATGATGAGCATGAAGGGTATTTACCTATTTCAGAAATTGAGCCAGCCACCAACGACTATGACATATTAATCATCAAGTCTCAATTTAGAACAAATAACTACACATTCGATGGTTTTTTAATAGGAGGTCGTAATTTTCACGCTTTTGGAATTTTTGTTAAAGGAAAATTGTTTTGCATGAACTTAATGCTTCATAGCTTAATAGAAAATGCAACTAAAGAAATTTTTTATTTGCTTGAATGTGAGCCATTTAATTTTTTCTCAGTAGATTATTATTCCTCTATTCGGTTGAAGGGAAAAAAGGAGATTTCCGGGCATTTGAATTTGTGGAAAAAATTTGAATAACAAAAAAATATTTCAAAAAATAATTTTGATCCAACATTCTGGCCTCGGTTTGGGATGATGAGATGGAATAGCCAAATGAATTTGATTTTTTTTCTGATAGCTGTTTTTTTTAGCGCAAATACATCTCATGCAGTGCAAAAAAAAGCTAGTGATAGTAATGAAGTTATATGGACTATAAAAGATTATTCAAAAAAACTAAAAAAAGAGACTGGCATCCAACTTACGATGTATGGTGTAACTTGCGCTGGAGATGACAAAATATACGATGGGAAAGTACATCTAGTCGATGTGGGCTATTGTATCGATAAAAATATGAAATATGATGAGGCTAGGAAATTATTTTATTCGATTGTGGATGGGTTATTAGTTGCTATAAATGAAAAGGATTGTATACGAGATTGTTTTTTTCACTATCCCGTAGGGTATGAAGATTTATATTTTCGTTTAAATTTTGATTATCACGTCCTTGGACACTTGAAACGCGATGAAGTTAGTATGATTGGAATATTGGAGAATGAAATTAAGTATTTTATTGTTGAAGAAGATGGTGAGAAAGCAACACTCGAAACAAAGCAAATTATTCCCGATGTCTATATTGGAACTGGCCTTTCGCCTAAAATCCGATGTATTACCAAAAAGTTACCTGAAATGGATTAATAAAATGAATTTTTTTTACAGTTTTTTTATTTTATTTTTTATCTCATCTAATTTGGCTTGTGGAATACATAAGGAAACTGATCCGTACGCTGAAGTTATGTCTGTAATTAATATGTATTCAAAGATTGTGAAGAAAGAGAAGAATATTGAATTAAGGGGATATGGCCTTCATCATGCTGGCCCAGATAAAATTTATGATGGCAAAATACACGAGATAAATCTGAGTTATAGCATTGATAAAAAAATGAAATTTACTGAGGCTAGAGGGTTGTTTTATTCATTAGTAGATGGATTGCTAGAGTGTTTAAATAAGAAAGAGTCGATTCGAAATTATTTTCGCCATTATCCAGTAGATTACAGTGATTTGCATTTTCGATTAAGCTTTAATTACGATGATGAAGTGTACTTGAGTGTTGGTGATATAAGTATGATCGGAATACTTGAGAATAAAATTAAGTATTTCATTGTTGAAGAAGATGGAGGAACTGCTCAGGTGGAAACTAAGCAAATTATTCCCGATGTCTATATTGGAACTGGCCTTTCGCCTAAAACCAGGTGTGTTACCAAAAAATTACCCGAAACGGATCTTGAGGAGTAGAAATGCGTCTAATCAAAAATGATCTAATCAAAGCCTCAGAAAAAATAAATCTCACATCATCTCAGATTGAAACTCTCTGGCTAGAGCTTTCGTCTCAGAGCAAATTTAATCTCTTCCACGTTCTTTGCTACTTCGGCGCTCTCATTGTAATTCTTTCTATGACGTTTCTTTTTCATTTCAATGGGGCTCCCCGTAGCATTTTGATCGTTTCGACTTTTTATGCGATCGTTTTTCTCGGTTCAGGCGCGTATTTTTGGCATGTAAAAAAATTCAGAATACCCGGGGGGCTTCTTTTCTCATTGACCATTGCAATGGTCCCTTTGATCACCTATTCAGCGCAGAGAATCTTGCATTGGTGGCCAGGGAACTTTCCTGGGGAGTATGAGGACTTCAGTTTCCGTATCTGGGCTTATGGGGGGTGGTGTGTCATTGAAATGAGTACGCTTTTAGTCGCTTCGTTGATCTTTTACTTCATTCGTTTTCCCATCATTTCGGCCATGATCTATTTTCTCCTATGGTTCGTATCCATGGATTTGGTCCCAGCAACGCTGAAACAGCTCGAGTATACACATGCATCTGTTGTTGCTGGAGTGGTTATCGCTGCCATTGCTTTCGTTTTAGATCGGAAAAAGAAAGCTGACTTTGCTTTTTGGGGATATTTATTAGGAACTGGGATGTTCTGGTTAGGTGTTACGGTGATTCGATTCGATGCTGACACAGAATGGCTCCAATTTGGTTACTTCTCAATTGATGTGATCCTCATCGCACTCTCTCTTGTTCTCCAGCGCAATATTTTCTTGGTCTTTGGAGCTCTGGGTGTTCTCATTTATTTAGTTCATTTGATGGACCGTTTTTTCTGTCATGCCTTCTTTTCATTCACTCTTGCCGCTGTCGGGTCTGCGATTATTCTTTTAGCCGTCTTTCTCCAATACAGCCAAAAAAAGAAACAACTCAATTGAATTTTTAAACGGTGTAAATTTTAATTTATTAAGTTTGTTTTTTTTGTTTGTTTTAATCTGTGTTGTAATTATAATATCGGACAAAAAACAAACAGATGGTATCTATGTCTTCAATAATTCAAGAATATCCAATTAACAATAAAATAATTAGTTTTGATTTAACTAAACCTGCTGTGGAGTTATCTGGAGCATCAAGTGTAATTTTGGAAAATATTGGATTTACACCTCCTCCCGAATTCCGTACGACAACTGCAAGGATTGTTTACGGATATCCATTGAGAACTCGACTCGAACAAATAGAAGAAACCGCACAAATGCTCAAGGAAACAAAAGAGCATGGGACAAGAGATCGAGCCATTGCTTTTCTGAAAACTGCCTTAGTGGTCGCTGTGGTAGCAGGAGCCGTTCTCGCCTGTGCATTTGGCGGCGGAGTGGGTATCGCTCTCGGGATTGTCTTGGGAATTTTTGCGTACATGGCGGTTACCGCGAATCTTTATTTCGAAGCGAATGAAATGATTCAACTGATTGAAGGTGAAGATGCGCCTAGACATTCGTACTGGCCGGCAAGAACTGGGGATCAAGAGATTGATCCTAAGCTTATATTGGCACTTTTTGGCGGAGGGTTAATCATGCCTTTATATGAGCACTTCACTCGAGAGTCTCGATTGGAAGGAGTGTTGAAACAAAGGCAAGAAGCTGTCCAAACTCAACTATCTCAATGGAAAGAGGAAAATAGTAAGACGCTTGCCATCGCCTATGATTTCTACAAAAATCGATCCGGAGATGCAACCCATAGGCTGAGTCAAAAAACTGAAGAATGTGAAAAAAGTTTGGCTCAAATGGAACAGCTCCCCGAAAGATCTCCGGCTGGGGAAGAGGATTTGAGATCCCGTCTCGACATCTGCAAAAAAGCGGAAGTGGAATTGGCCTTGGTTCTTAAGTTTTACCAACAGCTGTTTGATGGCGCAGGACTTTGAGCGCATCTTAAGTTTACCTTCCTCGAGCGCTGAGTGGAAAAAAATATGGGAAAAGGCGCTCGAACTGATAGAATCTCGTCTCAATTAAGTAGCTCTAAAGCCACCCAAGACTTTTTGGATCGGGATAGAACTTAAGTTAAAAGCTCTTTTCCAAAGCCTCCTATGAGAGAATTACATAACTGGTTTCAAGCAAACCAGAGAGACTTTCCCTGGCGGATCAACCGGACTCCTTACCGCGTTTGGGTATCTGAAGTGATGCTCCAGCAGACGCGGGCAAGTGTCGTAATTCCCTATTTTAAAAAATGGCTCGCTCTTTTCCCCGATGTACACACACTTGCAGCAGCTCCCGTAGAGTTAATCATTAAGACATGGGAGGGTCTCGGCTACTACAGCAGGGCGCGCAATCTGCATTTAGGCGCCAAGCAAGTGGTTTCTCAATTTGGGGGAGAAATTCCTTCAAAGGGGGAAGAGTTGGCAAAAATTCGGGGGCTTGGTCCTTATACGATCGGGGCGATTTTGAGTTTTGGATTTGGACAAAGGGCTCCCGCTGTTGATGGAAATGTGACTCGGGTCTTGTCTCGCTATTTTGCGATTCGAGAAAACGTGGACAAGACGGCGGTGAAACGAATCATTCAGGACCATGCTCGGGATGTATTAGATCGAGAAGAGCCTTGGATGACTGCGGAGGCGCTCATTGAATTGGGGGCAACTGTATGCCAGCCAAAGCCTAGATGTTTGGAGTGTCCTTTGCAAAAAGGGTGTGCCGGGTTTAAGCAAAAGATCGCAGAATCGCTTCCGATTAAAAATGGGGAGAAAAAAATTACGCAGCTTCAAAGAACTGTGGTTTTCATTGAGGCCCAAGGAGCTATCTTGGTGAAGAAGGGACTTCCCGGCAAAGTCATGGCCGATCTCTATGAATTTCCCTATTTTGAAATGAATCAAGCACTGTGGGAACAAAGGGAAGTTTTAGAAGCAGTTCAGGAAAAATGGGGTTTGAAAATCGAGATTTCGCAAAGATTGGCTGAAGTCAAACATACCTTTACCCGCTATCGAGTAACGCTTTATCCTTGGGTTGCAACTTCTGATTTTCAGGTAAAATTAGAGGGCTACCAATGGCTTTCTCGAGAAGAGCTGAAAGCTCTTCCCTTTTCATCTGGCCACCTCCGAATTCTCAAGCAATTTTTCGGGCTGCATATAAAATAAATACTTTATTTGAAAATATATATTTTTAGAAAATCCTGCGTGGTTTTAAACATTCAGGGGATTCTATGAAATTTTTAACAAGTCAATTTCTTGCGTTTATTATTTGTTTTGTAAATATTTTGGCGTCCGCAGCTCTACATGGCGAAGGAATTTCTCGAGTTGATTCAGAAAAAATTTACATTGACCCACTAGATGTGGCAATTGTAGGAAAAGAGATTATGATCTGTTTAAATAATGAATGGATCCCTTCGTCTGCGGTTCGTTCGGACGCGCGAGGACTTTACCTTGAGTGGTCAGATTATTTGAGATGGCTTTGTCCCAGATGTCGTTGGAACAATGATCCGCAAAATGACTTTTGTGAGAAATGTAAACTCCCGCGCCCTGCTGGGAAATAGACCTTAGGAGATTATGGGAAGAAAAAAAATATCGCATTGGAAATTTTTCTTTCTGGTTTTTGCTCTGTCGATTCTGGCCTATCTAATCAATGAAAATAGAACAGTGAATGTAAAAGTCCTCGGAATCACATCCGAGGGCGATTTTGTAATTCCTATGCGATGGAAAGACAAAAAGAGATTGGATTATTTTTTTCGAGGCGTTTGTCTGATTCAGCAATGGGCGTACACATTAATAGGAAGCAAACCAGTGACTTTCACTGGTTTGCAAAAACCATTCACAACTAAAAGATCTCTTTGGCCCTCTAATTTCAGAAATTATTTAGGTTGGAAAACTTGGTTAAAATATCAGAGTTATTTCTCCCAATCTCCTTTTTTGATTTTCCCGGATAGAGAGCCGGGTCAAGAAAAAACCATTTACATGACAATCGTAGACAAAGCGCATTTTGATCGAGTTGTCAGAGAAAATATGCAAGATTTTCAAATCGTTCTAGGAAGAAAAATAATTGATTCCCAGGTGCTTTTAAATGAAGCGCTCTTGAGTCCCTTTCTCTGCGAGGTATTAAAAAATCATGACGGATTGATTGGGACGGTGCTTGGATATGGAAGGGAAAATGCTTGGGCTTTTTATAATCGCGATGAGGCAAAAGAGGGGTTTCTTGGATCTGCTTGGGAGCCGGAATTGTTAGACGAGATGATTGTCCGTTTGTCAAAAAAAGATTGGTCTTTTGAGGCTTGGGATTTATCTGATTTATATTTTCCCTCTTTTGCTGCGGATCCCGAGTCAGATGAAACTAAAAAATTAAAACAGCTCTACCGAGAAGATAGAGAAAAAATTGTTCGCTATTACAAGGGAAAGGATTTCGTTGAGGCAACTCTGAGACTTTTGAATGGAAACCGAGATCAAATAGAGTGCGATAAAAAGTTTTCTCTGGACGCCCGAGAAACTCTGGCTAGAATAGTTCATTGAAAATACATAAGAGTCAAAATGCGCATTCTTCATTTAGAGGCGTCTCCCGGCTGGGGAGGCCAGGAAATCCGGATTTTACGAGAAGCGGAAGGCATGCGGAAGCGGGGCCATGAGGTTATTTTCGCGGTCATGCGAGATGGGGGGCTTATCTCCCGCGCCAGAAATGCCGGATTTACTGTCTACGAGCTCAATTTCAAGCGCTCTGCTTGGATCTATTGTCTATTTGCCCTTGTTCGGATCATGCGCCGTCATAAAATCGATTTGGTAAATACTCACTCCTCTTTAGATGGGTGGATTGGCGGCATTGCCGCGCGGCTGGGAGGGAAGTCAGTTGTCCGGACGCGCCACTTATCGACTCCTATCAAGCCGGGATGGAATAGTCGGCTTCTTTACGGCAGACTTGCCGATTTTGTGGTAACGACTTGCTCCTCGATTATCCCTATGATTTCAAGCCAATCGGGGAAAACGCTCACTCAGTGCCGCTCGATTCCAACGGGGGTCGATCCTGAGGGGATCTGCTTTGAAAAAAAAGATGCTTTGGCGTTCCGTGAATCCATACAGGTGGCTGTCGATGATTTTTTAGTGGGAACTGCCTGTTTTATGCGTTCTTGGAAGGGAATCGATGATTTTTTAAAAAGTGCGGATCTCTTGCGAAGTACTCCGAAACTCAAATGGGTGATCATTGGCGGTGGGCATGCCGAAACGTATCATAAAAAAGCGCGCGCGCTAAAGCTGGAAAATATTGTTTATTTTACGGGCCATCTGGATAACCCCTTCCCTGCCTTGGGATCGTTGGATTTATTTGCTCTTTTAAGCACGGCCCATGAAGGGGTGTCTCAGGCAATCCTTCAGGCAGCGTATTTGAAAGTACCGCTTATTTCTACGACAACGGGAGGGCTTGGGGAAGTTTGTCTGGACCGGATCACGGGCCTGCAAGTCGCCCCATTTTCTCCAGATGAAGTCGCAAGGGCTGTTTTGGAGCTGAAAGAAGATGGGGCACTCCGAAAAGAGTTGGGTCAAAGGGGATTTCAATTGGTTCAAGGGCAATTTACATTGACCCATACCATCGACGGAATGGAAGAGGTCTATAAAAAAGTCCTTTTTGAAAAAAAGCGTTGATT
>JAZKAZ010000026.1:19172-20495 GCA_040388845.1 Chlamydiota bacterium
CTTAGAATTCTTATTTTCTACATCAAAGGAATTGTATGCAGCCCAAAGATCCGATCGAGATAGACCCTTCCTCTTTTCTTCAAACTTTGATCCTCAAAAAAAGAGAGATCCTCATAGGAGGTTCTGCCTTGATCGCAGGCATTGCAATTTTGATTGTCTATTTCCAGCAGGGGCCCAATGCGGCAACCTATGCTGCGGCAGAGGGCGCTTTTGCCAAATGGGAAAGTAGGCCGCAGGATGAAACTCTCTACACAGAGATGAAGTCGGCTTTTGCCAAAGTGCCTTCCCTTGAAAAAAAATACGAAGGAGCGATTGCCCAGAAGCTCTTGGATTTGGACAAAAAAGTAGAAGGGTTAAAAAAAGCCCAAGCTTCCTTAACCAGGGTAGGACAGTCAGCTCCCTTTCATGGGGCCTATGCAGAAACTACACTCTTGATTGAACAGGGGACTTACCAAAAGGCGCTAGAGCGCGCGGTCAAGCTGAAAGAGGAAATGATCCGCTCTTTGGATCTCGCTCGTCTTTCAGGGGATCTGCTCGTTGGAGGCTCCCTTCTTTACGCTCACAATCTGCTTCGGATTGCGATCTTACATCAAGAGCTGGAGAATCCGCCTGGAGAAAAATGCGCCTGGGAGGAGTTTGAGAATTTTCTCAACTCGGCTCCCGCTGTATCTGATCTGGTTAGAGCCAGTTTTTCTGAGAAAGATCTCAGCTTAAAGGAATATATCGCTGAGAGAAAAAAGCAGCTTTAATCGTGCTCTTCGCCGCTTGAGCTGCGATGTGATTTAGTGGGTTTGTTCTGCCCGATGACTACTTGCGCATGGCGGGTGTAGTAGTGATAGGATGTGCCAGCCAGGAGTCCTACGATGCCGAATAAAATGAAGGGAAGAAAAATCCCGATCACAATTTTAACGGCTCCAAGAATCATCTGCGTTGTTTTTTCTTGCTTAAAGGTGAAGCCGTAGAGTTGTTTTAGTCCTTTTTCCGCAGCTGCCGGAAAAAAGATTCCAATGACGAGTCCAATTGTTAGGAAGACAATAGTCATCTTCGGCCCTGTAAAAAAGTCAAACATACAGGAAACTGCCGCCACGACGATCGCGAGAATGGAAAAGACTTCCGTAGTGTGTTTGCGAGCAAAGTCTTCCATCTCATTGACTGAGACGCCTTCTTTGATCTTATCCATAAACTTCTTTGCGGCCATGATAAACCTCTCTCAAATTGTAAGTCTCGGACCCTTTCGCCCTGTAGCTATATTTAATACTTTAATCTAATTATTTGCAACTTTCGTCTTCTTTTTAGTTAATTGCCTGGCATCTAGAATCTTTT
>JAZKAZ010000027.1:0-14906 GCA_040388845.1 Chlamydiota bacterium
CATCGCAAGACCCTGCACAAGAACAGTCCATCCATCCACCATGACAAGGAGGAGGAGTTTGATCGGAAGCGCAATAGTGAGCGGAGAGAGCATCATCATCCCCATCGCAAGCAAAATGTTCGAGACCACCAAGTCAATTACGAAAAAGGGAAGATAGATCAGAACGCCGATTTCAAAGGCGGTCTTCAGTTGGCTTGTGATGAAGGAGGGGATTAAAATAATAAAATCATTCACCTTTAGATCCGCTTTATACGGATCGGGGAAAAGTCTGTAGGCAAGCGTATAAAAACTCCGCGTATGCTTAGTGGAGCAGTTGCGCTGCAGAAAATCGCGGAGCGGCTCTTTGGCTTTATCGATCACTTTGATCACATAGAGGGCTGACTCATCGGAAATGATTGCCGATGGCGGACTGGTGGTAATGACATCTTTCGCAGCGCTGTACATCGCAAGTCCGGTCGGAAACATGACATAAATGGTGATGAGGAGGGCAATGCCGTTTAAAACCTGGTTAGGCGGAGTTTGCTGCACGCCCAAGGCATTGCGCAAAAGAGAAAGGACCACGACGATTTTCATGAAGGAGGTGAGCAGCATGATCGCAAAGGGGAGAAGAGAGAGTCCCGCGAGGACTGCGAGTTTGGTGACCATGGATGGGTTTTTAGATCCGGCATCTTGGGTGGTCGCTTGCTCAAAACGGGCTCCTTGCTGAGCTACCACTTGGGCGGCATTGGGAGCATTTTGAGCCAGAAGGGGAGAAAGCCCCAAAAGGAAAAAGAATAAAAGTGCTTTTAACATGGCTCTACTTTTTCATGAAGGATTCGAAAGCCGATTCAAGGGCGCGCCATTGGTTTTCAAGCTGGGCATTGATGATGCCAGCCTCGGTTTCAATCATACAGCCCCCGGGCTCAATATCGGCTCTTTCCTGGATAGATAAGCTCTCGAGGTGCTCAAAGATTTTTCGTATTTTATTTTTGTTGTCTTCCAGCGTTTGGAGATCGGCTTTATTGACGTAGATCGTAATTTTCCGGTGCTGGGTGACTGGTTTGAGGGAATTTAGGACAATGTCGACAATCCGGTCGGGATGAAGCCTCAGTTCCTCTCCAATGATTTTACGAGCAGCTTTTAAAGATAAGGGAAGTATTTTTTTCTGAATTTCCTCTCGAAGAAACTTAAGTTCTTGATCGAGACTCAAGAGATGCTTGTTCAATGAAATAAGCCCCTCTTGAAACCCTTCTTTGAAGGCCTGTTCCTTGATTTTTTCAGCCTCGCTCAGTGTGGCCCGTCTAAATGCATCGGCCTCTTTATCGACTCGTTCAAGGACTTCGGCAGCAGACAAGAGAGTTGAAAACTCTTTTGCGGGGATCGTCTTCTTGCCGGGGGCCAAGCGCACTTCTTTGCCAGAGATCAGGGAAAAAAATTTCATAATAATTGATCGGGGTTCGCAAGGAGTTCTTCAATTTGCCGGATGACCGCATCGGAAATCCCGGGAACTGCTTCTTTTGCGCAAAGCTTAAAGAGCGCATTTCCTCTTCCAATGTCTAACTGGTGGCAGATATACCAGATGAAATCGGGATCCTGGCCGGATAGGGCAGCGCCCAGCCTCACCAATCCCCTTCGATGAAGAAGAAGCCGGAACGATTCCTTGGAGCCGTCCCATCGGTCTAGGTTCATCCGAGGAAAAAGAAACGATTCTTTGTGGGCCATCGCATTTTTGAGAATCTTCTTTTCATCCTCTGATAAGAAACTGTAGATTTTTTTCAGAATTTTTGTCTCTACAATTTGCCTCAGTTCTCCTGCTAGATCATACAGAGAGAGAAAATTAATCAGTTTGATGAGCTCTTTTTTCGAGAGGCGAAGGAGTCCCTTCAAAGGAGAGGGAGGGAGATAATCTAAGGGAAGAAGCCGATCCTCAGAGCCGACCAAGCTATTGATCAAAATTTGGCGAAGATAGGATTTGCCAAGCTCGCTCATCTCTTCAGAAGAATCGCTTATTTCGAGCGCGTGAGCCAAATTTTCTGCAGCATAGGGGCTTAAAGCGGATAAAAAGGGTTTTTGTTCTTTGGGGGGATAGGCTTTGAGCGTTGGGAGAAACCAGGACCAATGGACGTGTTCAAGCATAGATCCATTGGAAAAGCCATCCGCGGTGATTTCTTCAGAAAATGTGGGAAGCTCGTCTAGTCGGATCCGCATTCTTTCAGGCAAGAACCTTTCGAGCGCCCTTTTTTTTTCCTCGGGACATCTGCTTAAAAAAGCTTTGAGGACCATTTCACTTGGATTCCTCACGGCTTGATTTCTGGGTGCGTTGTTTCTGGAGGTGTTTCTGTTCGCTTCATCCGCATCAAGGGATAAAATTTATAGATCATCCAACCAATTGCACCGCATAAGAGAAGAAAAGCTAAAATAAAGGAAAAAAAGATAAACCGGAATCGGGCAAGCGATGTTTTTGTTAAAATCAGGCCCCAGATGCTGACATAAGTTTGCTGCAGCGCTTTGGGTCCAATCATCTCTCCGTCGGATTGCAGATTGATATCCGCAATGCGCGATCGATCGGAAATGACTGCGATATTTTCATAGTCGAGATTGTTGATGCTGCCAGCAAGCAGCCGTTTGATCTTCACTTCCAAGTGGGAGTTGGGATCTTCCATGATCCCCTGATGTTTGATGTAGACAGCTGCAGTCACTTTTGGAGGGGTCGCTCCTGGGAGCGCCGTGGTGTCTGCCGGAGGAAATGAAATTTGAACGTCGGCATCGAGCACTCCATCAATTTTACGGATCGCATTTTTGAGCTCTTCTCTTTGTCCTGATTGATAGCGGATCGTCTCTTCTCGATCGGACGACATCAAGCCGGATTTGGCAAAGAGCTGTAAAAGGGTTGTCCCTTGAGGTCTTGGGAGGCCATTGCGATTCAAGAGGGACATGGCCTCTGTTGCCTGATCTGCCGACACCGAAATGCTGTAGAGTTCAATAGTCGATGTGCCTCCGATTGCGGAACTAGGAGCCTGTACTTTTTGAGCAGCGATTCCCTTAGAGGCGAGAAAGACAACGATTTCGTTGGCTTCCCGTTCATCGATGCTATTGACAATCGATTGGTTGCTTTGACATCCGGCGACAAAGGCCAGAATGAAGAGAGAAAGAATCCTAAAAATGAACTGAGTCATAAATTTCCACATCTCTGATCTCTTTATACCATTTAAGGATTTGCTTTTTCAACAAAAGTCGTCCATTCGCGTGCGATTAAGAGTTATGTATGGGCAATAACAGGAGACAGGAGAGCGGGCTTGAGATGAGATTGAGCGTGAGGATGAGGGTTGAGGGTAAGGAGATCGATAGAGACTTGAACCACAGAGACACAAAGAATAGATGAGATCGCACAGAGGAGTGAGAAAAAAGAGGTTTTCAGCGGGCGATGTTTGTTTGAAGGATAATACTATAAAGCTATGCGTTTAATGCCATTCTTGAGAATAGAAACGTTAATTTTTTCAGTAATCATGGGCAAGCATTATATTTTTTAAGGCGAAAATAAAAAAGAAATTTTGGTAGTCCTAAACATGTAATGCTCAGATCTAGGGTAGTGATAAACCTGTAAGGCCGAGAGTGAAAGATAGTTTTAAACAGGATCCGCTTCGCGGGCAGGATCCTGTTTTTTTCTAGATCTGAGCATTACATGTTTAGGACCACCGAAATTTTGTTCACACGAGTTCACCTCTTTCTTCTCATTTCTCTGTGCGATCTCATCTGTTCTTTGTGTCTCTGTGGTTCAAGTCTCAACCTCACTCTCCTCTCAAATTACTTCTTTTTTAAGAGCCAGCTGGGACAGTTGCCGAATCTACCTCGAAAATAGTCGAGCGCGCCATAGCACCCAGCTTTCATCCTCCGTATTTTTTCCAATCGGAGCGGATCTTTTGTCTGTGTGAAAATGCCCATCAGAGATTTGACGGTATAGTGGCGGAGCGATTTCCAAAGTTCCGGGATAACAATGCGTAAATATAAAGTTCTCTTTTCACTTGGAGTGCAATTTCTCTCAATCCAGAGAAGCCTGCTCCGCCACCAAAAATAGTGCATGTGGGGCTTGCCGCCTGTGAAAGAAGACGAGACTTTATGCCAGATTTTCGCCTCGGGCGCAGTCCATGTTTCAAAGCCCGCTCTTTTTGCGCGAAAACAAAAATCGGTCTCTTCCCAAAAAAGGAAAAACCGGGACTCCAAGAGACCAATCTTCTCGGGCACCGAGCGGTGCATGAAAAGGGCAGCCCCGCAGACGTAATCGACCGGCTCCATGTCGACAAATTGGTAGGGGTTGTCATCCAATTGGCCGGATGCGGGGGATTCGAATTCCGCAATTTTTGGATCCCAAAATCCTCCCAAATGATCGATGCGCAGACGGTCGCTGTAACGGTAGATTTTTGCGCCCAGAATTTTTGCGCGCGGATTTTCCTTGGCAGCTTTTAAAAAAGCGTTGAGAAATTCGGGATCTACCACAGTGTCGTTGTTCAGGAGAAGAATCCAATCGGCTTTATGGCGGAGCGCCCATTCAATTCCAGAGTTGTTGCCTCCTGCAAAACCTAAATTTGCCCCAGTTTCTAGGATCAGGATTTCAGGATAAGCTGCGCGGAGAGTGGTTACGGAGTCATCAGTAGAGCCGTTATCGACGACAAGCGTTTGAAAATTGGGAGTATTTACTTTTTCGAGCGAGGCAAGGCACTCCAATGTGTCTTTTTTTCCATTCCAATTAAGTAAAATGACCCATATTTTTGGGAGGGAATTTTTTTTCATAGCCGCATTTTATAAGCAGACCACGCCTTTTCGCAGAAGATGCTCGCCTCTTCTTTTGGGTCTGGCGCATCCAGGATCTGTCTGCCCACGATGATGACATCGCTTAAATTTTTGATCAAGATCTCATCGATGGTCCGGTAGCGCTGTCCTAAGAGATCTTTCCCCTTTTTTAGTTGGACGCCGGGAGTAAAATGGATCATGCCGGGATCTTCTGTGAGCTTTCCAAGAGAAATAAATCCCATCACAAAATCGGAATAAGGCTTGGCCATGTCGACTGCTTTTTTGGCATAAGCTTTGGTTGCAAGTGTGCCAGATGTGCTCATTTCTGCGATGAGAAGGAGCCCTCGCCCTTGCGAACGTCCGATTTGTTGGAGGGCTTCGATTTGGCCGGGCCCCGGAACGAGATGGGCATTGGTCAAGTCGGCCCATTCGGCGATCCGGTAGATTCCTTTGGCGTATTGAAGAGCAGTGATTTGTCCAATGTCTCCGAATTTGCGGTCTTCAAAGACAAGAAACCTATGTTTATTTGCGATCCGCCTGATTTTTAGGGAAAAATCAGGGGTGAAATCCTCGAGGAGATCAACGTGGGTTTTGAGGACGCAGATTGAGGGACCGAGTTCTTCTGCGAGATCCAAAAGGCGATTTTGTGAGGTGACGTCGACCGCGAGGGCAAGGTTAGTTTCCTTGTCTTCCATGATGCGGAAAAGCCTTTGGGCCAGAGGATGGCGAGAGAGGACTCCTCTTTGAAGATAGGAGAGTTGTTTTGTCATGGGATTTGGTGCTCTTGGATCCATTGGAGGCTCATAGCTGCAGTTGCATGGTTGATTTTTCCGGTGTCTAGCAAAATAGCGATCACGGTAGCAAGCGTACAAACCGCATGCACATGAAATCCGAGATCGGTCAATTTTTTGCAGCCCCCCTGTTCTCTATCGATCAAGATCGCAATATCTTGAACGAGGATCTTTTCTTGGGCGAGCGCTGCAACGGTCTTTTGGATGCTTTGGCCAGAGGTGATCACATCTTCGAGAAGAAGGCACTTTTGTCCGGCAGTGAAAATCCCTTCAATTTGCTTGCCGGTTCCATGTTCTTTTTTTTCTTTGCGGCAAAGGAGCATCGGGATGTTGTGTTGGATGGAAATCGCAGTTGCAAAGGGAAGCGCTGTATAGGGAACTCCGCAGACTAGATCAAAGCGGGCGCCTCGAACAGATTCAAAAAGGGCCTCGCCAATGGAAATGAGCAGTTTGGGACTCGAGATCACCACCCTCAGATCGATGTAAATAGGAGAGGATTGTCCACTTTTAAGAGTAAATTGACCAAATTTGACTGCACCGAGCTCAAAGAGTTTCAAAATGAGAGAATGGATGTGCATTTTATGGCCTCTCTTTGTAACGGGCTGCGAGATAAGGATCCCACATCATGCCAGTTGCAGAAAGGGCGGCAGTGGCTCCCGTTTGGAGAAATTCGTCGACGTGATGAGAATTCATAATCCCTCCGCAGCCTAAAAGAATCAATCCTAGTTTTTCTGACGCGACGATTTCCTTTGCCTCACGGATAAAGTGGAGGGCAAGTGGACGGATAGCGCCGCCGCACACTCCTGCAATTTTTCGATCCTCTCCGAGGGCAGGGCGTCCCTCTGCATCGACAATCTGCATACTGACTGAATTGATCCCGCAGATTCCACGGACTCCTGCTCTTGCTGCGGCCTTAAAAACGGTTTTCATTTGCTCCAGATTTTTAAAGAGACCGACTTTGAGAAGAAGAGGAATGGGTTTGATGGCATTTGCAATCGATTTGGCATATTCGTAAACCGCCTCCGGACTCATGTAGAGAGATCCTTCCATCCGATCGATATTGGGAAAAGTTGGCCTCGATGATTTTTGCTCCGGCAGATTTCGCAAAAAGCGCTGTCTGAATGAAATTTTCTCTAAAACTCATCCCTTGATTGGGAGTTCCTGCTACTGAAACGATGAGAATCTGGCCCGTTCCTAGGGATTGATTGGCCTTCTCGATATCTTGAAGAAGATAGTCAGGGGATTGAGAAGGCATTCCAAAAGAGTTGGTGATGGTCAAGGAAGAGAGATCTTGCTCAGGCGCCTCGATTTTGCGCGCAGTGTGCAAGTCTTTTTTCTCAACGTAGATCACATTGGGCATGAGGTGTGCCGGATGAGCAGAGCTCCGGATTGTTTTGTAGGTGAGGATATCAAAGCCCAAAGCTGCAGCAAGGCTCACCCATTTTGCATTGAGCAAAGGGCCTGCTGCCACTCCAATTGGAGCATGGATTTTATGGCCTAAAAAATCAATGGAAGAAGCCTGTTTTTTTTCTTTAAAAAGTTTGCCATCAAAGAAGGGGCCATTTTCCAGATTTTCAGAGTAGGTCTTTTCGATATCGTAGATCGGAGGGTGCTCCGGATACCAATTGGGGATCATAGCCGTTCCAAATCATAGAGTTTCCCATTCAAAATGGTGTAGACCGGCCAGCCGCGCAACACTCTTCCTGCATAGGGGGACCATTTTGCTTTTGTGTGAAGGCTCGCATCATCCACTTTTTTTATTTTATTGAGGCCCACTAAAACGATATCTTCATTGATGGGGAGATGAAAAATCTCCTGCGGCCGGGTGTGGGTGAGCGAAACGATCTGCTCTAGCGAAATCAGTTTTTCATGGTGGGCGTTTAGCAAGAGGGGGAAATAGAGCTCAAGCGAGGGAAATCCAGATGGCGCCTCTCCGAAGGGACGTCTTTTTTCCTCAAGTGTGTGGGGTGCGTGGTCCGATCCGATCGTATCGATGGTTTCATCGTAGATGGCCTCCCAGAGAGCTTCATTATCTTTTTTCGTGCGCAGAGGGGGATTTACGAGTGCAAGCGTTCCTAAATTTTTGTATAACTCTTCATTTAAAAACAGGTGATGGGGAGCCACTTCCGCGTAGATGGGCAGTCCCGCCTTTTTCGCCTTGCGGATCAGATCGAGCTCGCCTTGCGTGCTGACGTGGGCCACGTAGAGCCGTGTGTGATATTTTTGCGCAAGTTCGATTGCAAGGGCCAAAGCAATGAGCGCAGCTTCTGGTTTTCGGATGAGAGAATGAAGATTTGGACTTGCCTGCCCTGCGTATTTCTTTTTTTCTGCGGCAATGAAATCCTCATCTTCGGCATGGACAGTGACGAGAACCTGATTTTCCCCGGCAATTTGAAAGGCTCTTTCCAAAGAGCTCCGATCTTTCATCAAAAGATCTCCGGTAGACGAGCCCATATAGATCTTCAGCCCGATGATTTGCTCTTTAGCTTTCGGAATTTCATCCAGATGATTTTGATCTGCGCCTAAATAGAGATAATAGCGAAGCGGGATTTTGGCCAAGTGAAGCTGGTCTTCGATGAGGTGAACTTTTTGCTCTAATTTTTGGAGGCTCACGCAGGAGGGATTGTTATTGGGCATATCAAAAACAGTTGTGACTCCGCCCGCAATGGCAGCCTTTGCCCCGCTGATCCAATTTTCCTTATGCTCTTGGCCGGGCATCCGAAAATGGACATGGGGATCTATCAAGGCGGGAAAAAGCATCAGATTTTCCGCTTCAATGACTAGATTTTCCGGGCTTGCTACAAAGTGGTCTATCCGGTGCCCGTCAGTTGTTTGTACTTTGCGGATTTCGATCATAGTTTTCTTATACTCGGGCTTTGTCCATTTTTTAGCCCGACTGCCTAGCCCATTCAGGCTAAAAAATGGACAAAGTCCGAGTTATATCCGAACCATTCTTTTTTAGCAGCAGTCTACAATCCGATCTCCGCAGGCTAGAAAAGAGTTCCAGCAGCGGGTACGAAAAGGGGCAAAGGGAAGAACTGCGGAAAAAATTGCATCACTTTCATTGGAATAAAAAATTTCAGGAATAAATGTGATTGGATTGGGGGAGATCTCAAGAACCCGCAGAGATCTCAACTTCACCATAGATTCAGGCAGCTGTGTGATTTGATTGCCGAAAAGATAGAAATTGTGAAGCCCAGATAAATGACCGATTGACTGAGGAAGTAGCGTCAATCGATTATTAGAAATGTCAAAAAAAATAAGAGAGGTTAAATCTCCAATCGAGGAAGGAAGGGCTGTCAAGCAGTTATCTGAGACCCGGAAAGTGCGGAGATTTTTTAAATTGCCAATCGAGGAAGGAAGATTTTCCAAGCAATTATCAGAAAAGTTGAGATGCAAGAGATTCTTTAAATTTCCGATCGAGAAGGGGAGGACTTTGATCTGGTTGTTTGTGACGCGCAAGTTTTCAAGCGAAGTCAACGGCTCCCAACCATCTGGGAGAGTTGTTAAGCGATTGGAAGATATATTGAGTTTTCGGAGAGATCTTAATTTTTTGATGGAACTTGGCAACTCTGTTAATTGGTTGCGCTCGAGAAAAAGAGCTTCAAGTTGGGCCCACCCCTCGATTGCCTCTGGCAAAGCATTGATTTGATTATTTGCGAGATCGATGGATTTCAATGAGGTGACTTGACCGAATTTCGGAGAAAGAAGACGGATCCGGTTGGATGCGAGAGAAAGGTCGCGGAGATTGCAAAGCTGATTGAGTTCATCGGGAATGGAGCCAATTAGATTCTCATCTATCCTAAGAGCTGTGAGTGTTGTTAACTTACAGATTAGAGGGGAAATTCCCATAAATTTGTTTTGACTGATATCCAAAGAGGAGAGTTCTTTTAAATTTTCTAGTTCTATCGGCAAATCGCTCAATTCATTTTGTTGCAAACAAAGAAACTGCAATTTGGGAAAGGCGAAAATGTCATTTGAAAAAAAAATTAGTTTCAACCCAGAAAATTTGAGCAAAACTTCATTCGGGAAGCTCTTCCTGAAATTTTTCTTGAGAAAGAGCTCATCGTTTTGTTTGATGGTGCAAATGATCTTTGCTAAAGAGGCGGGATTGATCATTTTTTCAGGAACGAGTTGATGATACTTGGCAAGCGCTCCAATCATTTGATGAAGATGCATGATACGTCGATTTGGAGGATCGAAGGGATGGAGGAGCGCTATGCGCTGCGCATAGGTTCGAAGTGCGGGATGGGTTCTATAGGCTATAAAGCATGCCTCGTAGAGGCGATTCGTCCATTTGCTGACGGGCCCTAAATCAATGAGTGGATTTGGCAAATAACTGACGATCACTCCAAAACAAGTTGTAGGAAGATCCACTAATTTCATCGCAGCTCATATTAAAATTCGGTTAAGTTTTAGTCTTGGATGCTTAATATTCAAGAAATTTATTTATTCAGTAGAAGAGAAAGCAGCGCCATCCGGACAGGGATGCCGTTTGCCGCCTGCTGGAAATAATAGGCGTGAGGGCTTGCGTCGATACCCTCTTCGATTTCGATATCTCGTGGAAGCGGGTGGAGAATCTGGAGATTTTTTTTCGCTCCTTTGAGGTGGGAGAGCTTGAGGATGCAACCGTTTTGAAAAGGGACATCCGTTTCGGCAAACCGTTCTTTTTGGATGCGGGTCATATAGAGAACATCCACTTCGGGAAGAATTTCTTCGATCGACCCATGAAAAGAAAAGGCAACTCCCTTTTTCTTCAATTCCTCGATCATAGAGACGGGAAGTGAAAGCCGCTCCTCTGCGATCAAATGGAGATGGACGGGGTAGTCCGCAAGCGCCAAGATCAGGGAATGGGCTGTGCGTCCATACTTGAGATCTCCAGCGAGCGCAATTTGCAGATGATCGATTTTCCCCTGAACTTGCTGAATGGAAAAAAGATCGATCAGCGTTTGGGTTGGATGTTGATTTGCGCCGTCGCCGGCATTGATCACTGGAATCTTTACGGCGCTCGCCGCAACTCCAGCAGAGCCTTCTTGGGGATGGCGGATCACAATGACATCGGCATAACTTCCGATCACTTTCATTGTATCAAAAAGCGTTTCGTTTTTTTTCATTGAGGTGGTGGCCATATCGGAAAAGCCGATATTTGCGCCGCCAAGGCGGAGCATCGCAGATTCAAAGGAGAGACGCGTGCGGGTAGAGGGCTCAAAAAAGCAGCTGGCGAGGATCGATTTTTTTAGAAAAGGGGGCGGAGGATCTCTTAGGAATTTCTCAGCAGTGGATAAAATGGACTCGATTTCATGTTTCGAGAGATCTGCAATCGAAATGAGATCGCGTCCTACAAGTGGATTGTCCATGGGCCTCTTTTTTTTGAACTATAGCCCGGAGGTCTCCTTTGGAGCAACTGCACTGTAAAATCCTAGAGGCCAAAGTTGGGTTTTTCTCCAACTCGTCTGCACCCCTGAAATTTTTGAATAAAAATTTAAAAGAAAATTCCTAGAATCGCAAAGCGCAAAAGAACTGCAAAGATTGCAAGTCCAATGAGGAAAATAGTCAGTCCAATTGGAGATCCCCAACCGTACCATTTCATCACCTCTTCTTGCATTTTTTCTATGTCTTTTCTATCCATGATTCTTCCTTTGTTAATATGTGTTGTATATTCGGACAGATGAGAAGTCTCAAGGCCCCCTCCACCACCTCATCCACTCCAATCTGAAGAAAACAAAAGGGGGATCTGCATTTTCGTTTTAGGCAGGGGTCGCAGGTGGGGCGTTTGCCGAGAGCAAGGGCATTTTCTGCCAAATGGGGCCCGCAGAGGCGGGGATCTGTTGAACTGTAGAGAGCAACGACTGGGCGCCCTAAAGCGCAGGCCAGATGGACCGGGCCAGTATCATTGCTGATCAAAAGATCCATCTGCTCTAGAAGGGCTGCAAATGAGCGGAGCTGGGTATTGGTTTCATAGAGATGGGCGCCGGGAATTTGACTTGCAATCTGCTCCATCAACACCCGTTCCTCATTGTTTCCTGTAATTAGGATTTCACACGGGATTCTCCGTTTCAGCTGTCTGCCCACTTCTCCGAAATTTTCGGCAGGCCATCTTTTAAAGGCATCTTTAGAGCCCGGATGGATGGCAATCCAAGGGCCAGCTGCTCGCGAGAGAAATTCACGGGCGGGGAGTCTCTCTTCTGCCTGCAGAAAAAAAGAAAGCGTTTGTACAAAACTTTTTGCCCCAATCTCTTCGCAGATTTTGAGCCTGCGGACGATTTCATGTTGAAATCCCATCGGAAGAGCTTTCGTCAATAAAGCATCGAGTCCTTTGTTGATCCCTGCAGTGCCGATGAAGCGATTGGCTCCTAAAAGGGAACAGAGAGGCAAAACAAGTCTTTGCGATGCGTGGAAAAGAAGAATGGTGTCAAAATGTTCTTTATAAAGCGTCTTCCAAAGAGGGAAAAAAGAGAAAAAAAAAGGCTCTTTTAGGACAAAAAGTAGGTCCACTGAGGGGTTATGTTTCAAAATGTCCAGGCCGATGGGACTTGTCAAAACGGCAATCCGGCTTTGAGGAAATGACCTGCGAAGATTTTTTAGGGCAGGCGTGATCCAAAGAGTGTCTCCGAGCGCAGTTGTTGCAACAACGAGGATTCGGCTCGGCTTTGGCGAATCATTTTTAGGGATCGCTCTTTTGCAAAGTCCAACTGCTTTTTGGAGAAGGAAATTTTTCCAGTTCATTCGGAGCTGCTTTGTTGCCAACTTTTCATAGAGCGGACAGGCAATGCATCGATGTCGATTTCAGAGAGGCTCTGCAGAAAAACTTGCGCAAGCTGCAGATTGGTCAGAAGGGGAATATGGTGGTCGATCGCAAGTCTTCGGATCTTAAATCCAGCGCTATTTTTTACAGCGGACTGTTTTGGAATGTTGATGATGAGATCGATTTTCCGATTTTGGAGAAGGGTTTCGATATTCGGCTCCTCCTTCGTGCCCAATTTGTGGACCAAAGTAGAGGAAATTCCTTGAGTCAATAGAAAATTGTGGGTTCCTTCCGTTGCAAAAAGACTCCACCCTTGGATCCATAGTCTGCGCAGCGGCTCGAGGAGTTTGATCCGGTAGTCAGGGCCCATGGTGATCAGAAGGCGGTTTCCTGTCAGAGTTTGCTCACTTGCGCTCCAGGAGGCAAAAAGAGCTTCCAAATAATTTTCCCCAATATTTGCGACCTCGCCAGTGGACGCCATTTCGATGGTCGCAATGGGATCTGCCCCTTTGAGCCTTTGATAGGAAAACTGGGGAGTCTTGACCCCCACATAATCGAGCTCGAGCGTTTCAAAATGGCGGGGCTTATATTTATTGAGGTAGATCTCTGCAATGATTTCAATGAGATTGACTTGAGTCACTTTCGAGACAAACGGGAATGATCTGGAGGCGCGGACATTGCATTCAATGACCTGAAGAGCTCCCTCTTTTGCGATGAATTGGAGATTGAAAGGGCCTGTGATCTGAAGCGCCTCGGCAATCGACCGGGTGATTTTTTTTGCCCGCCGAATGGTTTCCAGATAGAGGCGCTGAGGGGGAAGGACCACGGTCGCATCGCCTGAATGGATGCCTGCATTTTCTACATGTTCGGAGATGACAGAAACGATCACTTCTCCATTTTTAGCGACCCCATCGATTTCCAATTCTTTGGCATGTTCAATGAATTTTGAAATCACAATTGGATGATCGGGAGAGATGTGGGCTGCCTCTTTCAAATATTTTTCTAATTCCTCTTCATTCGGAACGACATTCATCGCAGATCCCGAAAGGACATAGGAGGGGCGGATTAAAACGGGGTAGTTGTGCTCGGCTGCAAATTTTTTTGCCTTTTCAAGAGTGGTTGCCCGCTGCCAAGGGGGCTGATCTATTTTTAAATCGGACAGCAGAGAGGAAAACGAATCTCGATTTTCCGCTTTATCGATAAAAACTGGGCTCGTTCCCAAGATGGGGAACTTTCGGTTGTGCAAGGGCAAAGCGAGGTTGTTTGCAATTTGACCTCCGACGGAGACGATGATGCCTCGGGGCGTCTCGAAATCTGCGATATCCTGGACTCTTTCAAGAGTCAACTCTTCAAAATAAAGGCGATCCGACTCATCGAAATCAGTGGAGACTGTCTCTGGATTGGAATTGATCAGGATCACCTCTTCCCCAAAGCGTCTTAAAGTGCGGGCCATATTGACCGCGCACCAGTCAAATTCAACGGAGGAGCCGATGCAGTAAGGGCCCGAGCCGAGTACGATGATTGGTTTTGCTTTGGAAGGGAGGACATCGTGGGAATTGGCTTGATAGGTCGTATAGAGGTAATTGGTCTTCGCATCGAATTCGCCTGCAAGCGTATCGATCTGTTTGATAAAAGGGGTGATGTTTTCTTTGAGACGCAATTGCCGGATCTCTTCTTCCGTTTTATTTTTGATTCGCGCAATCGAGAGATCTGAGAAGCCGAAATTTTTGGCGCTTTTAAGAAGAGATGCGCTCAAAGGCTCCCTTGTCAGGATATGCTGAAATTCGGAAATGTTCTGAAGCTGGGATAAAAACCAGGGATCGATTTGAGACAGATCATGAGCCTTTGCAACGCTGCCTCCCTTTTGAAAGAAAAGATAGAGAGCAAAAAGGCGTAGATCGGTCGGATGAGAAATCTCCTGAATGGGATCTAAAATTTCATCCAAGGGGTCATTCAAGCCGCTGGATCCGATATTGAGCATTCGGATCCCTTTTTGGAGCGCCTCAGGAAAAGACCTGCCAATGGCCATCACCTCTCCCACGCTTTTCATTTCAGTTCCAATCCTGCGACTTGCGCTTTTAAATTTTTGGGTGTCGAATCTGGGGATTTTCACCGCGATATAATCGAGCGCAGGTTCAAAAAAGGCAGAAGTTTTCTCGGTTGTGCCATTTACAATTTCATCGAGCCTGTAGCCGAGGCTGAGTTTGGCTGCAACAAAGGCCAGAGGATAACCGGTTGCTTTAGATGCAAGGGCACTTGATCTAGAAAGACGCGCATTCATTTCGATGACGCGGTATTCTCCTGTTTTTGGATGGAGGGCAAATTGTACGTTGCACTCTCCCTGAATCTGAAAATGACGCGCGAGTTTGAGAGCCGCGTTTCGCAAGAGGTGAAATTCCTCATTGTTGAGTGTCTGCGTTGGGGCAACGACAATGCTGTCGCCAGTATGGATCCCCATTGGATCGAAATTTTCCATAGCGCAGATGACAAGCGCTTGATCTGCCGCATCGCGCACCACTTCATATTCTAGCTCTTTCCATCCAAATAGATATTCTTCGATGAGAATGTGAGGAGATCCACTTAAAGCGCGCGCAGTTTCCCTT
>JAZKAZ010000028.1:0-4025 GCA_040388845.1 Chlamydiota bacterium
CAATCTTTTCAGCCTGCCCCTCTTTTTCAAGAGGGCGGAATGGTTTCTGTTGCACTTTCCGTCGCCTTGCGGCGCCCAGCCGTTAACTGGTATCTTTTCCTGTGAAGTCCAGACTTTCCTCCCCAAGGCAATGCTTGGAGCGATGACTTACCTCGCCGGGTCATCTAAACGCTATTTGAAAGATTAGACTGTGGCAGCACGTCTGCGGCGCCGTTTGGTCGCAACAGCTGTACCTTCAATTTCTTCGCTTTCCTGCCAGTAGTGAATTCGGGAGCAATGCTCACAAAAAATCATCCGCTCGCCTTTGCGCACGACGTTTTCATGCTGGGCAGTTAAGGCAATATGGCAGCCGCTGCAGGTCCGGTTTTCGATCGGCACAACAACGCGGTCTTTTTTATTGTTGAGAAGTCTTTCGTAGATGCGCATGATTTCAGGATCGGCATTTTTCGCAACGAGTTCTCTGCGGCCCTTAAGCTCGCTTCCTTCATCGTTGATCATTTGAATGCTTTCTCTGATCTCATTTTCAAGAGCTTTGCTGCTCTCTTCCGATTGTTTGAGCGATTCTTTGATTTTTTCGAGAATTTCTTCTTCGAGATTTCTCTTATCAATGAGGTCGGAGGTGATTTGTTCAGTTGCAATGCGCTCTCTTTCGGCAGAAGTCATCTCATGAGTCAAGGCGTTGAACTCATCCACCTTTTTAACGGTGCTTTGTTTCGCTTCGAGTTTTTTTAATTTCTCTTTGATGTCGACGATTTTCGATTCCTGCGAGGAGATCGTGCGGCTCAATTCAGCGATTTCATGATGTTTGTCTTTCTGCTGAACTTGAAGTTCTTGACGAAGTGAATCAATATGAACTAGCTCGCTTAAACGCTCTTTCTTCACGCGCATGAGACGGATCATTTTCATATCGAGCTCTTGGATGTCTAGGATAACTTTTAAAGCTTGCAGCATGGACTGGACCTCGGGAAAGTAATTGAGATTTATAGAGATACTTTACCTACTTGGGGGGATATCTGCAAGAGGCAAATCCCCCTCTTGAGGAAAATAAGAAAGTATTAGAAACTGATATGTTAACCAAAAAAATGAGTTTTTCAGTGTCTTTTTTAAAAAATTATTTCACAAAAGTGGCAGTTTCGGATCAGACCCCTTCTGCGATTGCCTATGTGGCGGCGCTCGATGCGGTTGCCTCCTCTTCTCCTGAAATCGCTGAGCGAATTGCTCAGGAACTCCGGGATCAAAGATCCCATCTGAAGTTAATTGCCTCTGAGAATTACTCATCGCTTCCTGTGCAGCTAGCGATGGGGAATTTGCTGACCGACAAATATAGCGAAGGGTATGTTGCCCATAGGTTTTATGCGGGATGCGACAACGTAGATGCCATTGAAGGAGAGGCTGCCGCTTTAGCAAAAAAAATATTTGGCGCAGATCACGCCTACGTTCAGCCCCATTCCGGCGCCGATGCCAATTTAGTGGCGTTCTGGGCCATTCTCGTACAGCGGGTTCAGTCCAAAGAAGTGGAGAGATTAGGCAAAAAGACGCTCGATGAACTGACGCCCATTGAATATGAACAGGTTCGTAGGCTTTTAGTGAATCAAAAAATGATGGGAATGGCTTTGGGCTCAGGAGGCCATTTGACCCACGGATATCGCCATAACGTCTCTTCAAAAATCATGCAGTCAGTCAATTATGAGGTAGATCCGGAGTCGGGACTCATCGACTATACAGCACTGCAATCCCAGGTCCAGCGGGAAAAGCCCCTGATTTTGATTGCCGGCTACTCTGCCTATTCTCGATTGATCGATTTTGCCAAGATGCGGGAAATTGCAGACAGCGTAGGCGCCGTTCTTATGGTGGACATGGCTCACTTTGCAGGGCTTGTTGCAGGGAAGGTTTTCCAGGGAAATTACAACCCGGTCCCTTTTGCCCACATCGTCACTTCGACTACTCACAAAACGCTCCGCGGCCCCAGAGGGGGACTCATTCTTTGCACAGACGAATTTAAAGAAGTCGTTGACAAGGGGTGTCCTTTAGTTCTTGGAGGGCCTCTGCCGCATGTTATGGCGGCCAAAGCTCTTGCATTTAAGGAAGCTGCAGGTCCCTCTTTCAAAGCCTACGCCCATAAAATTGTAGAAAATGCCAAAACTTTGAGCGATGCGCTCAGCCATCTGGGGATTAAAATCTTGACTGGCGGCACAGATAACCATCTTTTGGTGATGAACGTCGCAGATACCTTTGGTTTAAATGGCAGGCAGGCTGAATCGGTCTTAAGAGAAGCTCGGCTTACCGCGAATCGAAACTCCATTCCAAGAGATATCAACGGCCCCTGGTATACTTCGGGGATCCGCCTGGGAACTCCGGCGACCACGACGCTGGGGATGGGGCCCCTTGAAATGAAAGAAATCGCCTCAATCATCTATGATCTTTTAAAAGAAGCGGCACCACTGATGGATGAAAAAACCGGGTTAGCCTCGAAGGCAAAAGCTGGCGTCCCCCCTCATTCTATGCAGAGGGCAAGAGCGCGGGTGGCTGAAATTCTAAAGGGATTTCCTCTCTATCCCGAACTAGTGATCGACTAAAATTGAGGGAGCAGGGAAAATAAGGAAAAAGAGAGGTAATGTATGGCGGAACCTGAACGGGACGAAAAACACCCAAAATTCATGAATGACAAAATTGATTTAGCCCTCCTAGAAAAGCGGCGTATTTTTCTTTCCGATGGGGTCGATTCCGATACCGCGAAAGATATCATTCGCAAACTCTGGTATTTAGATTCGATCGGTCCTGGAAAGCCCATTCTTTTCGTGATCAATTCTCCAGGTGGCTCTGTGGACTCAGGATTTGCGATCTGGGACCAAGTCAAAATGCTCTCCTGCCCCGTCATTACCTTAGTAACAGGTCTTGCCGCTTCCATGGGTTCGCTTCTCAGCCTAGTTGCCGGCAAAGGAAAAAGGCTAGCTACTCCCAATTCCCGTATCATGATTCACCAACCTCTCATCGGGGGAGTGATTCGGGGTCAGGCAACAGATCTAGATATTCAAGCCAAAGAAATGCTCAAAACACGTGCGATCATCGTCGAAAAGTACGCCGATGCCACAGGCAAAGACATCAAGGCAATTGAGAGAGCAATCGAC
This sequence comes from Chlamydiota bacterium, assembly GCA_040388845.1. Classification (GTDB taxonomy): domain Bacteria; phylum Chlamydiota; class Chlamydiia; order Chlamydiales; family SM23-39; genus JAZKAZ01. Next base: position 3,129 of record JAZKAZ010000028.1, read on the forward strand.
AGAGACAATTGGATGACTGCTGAAGAGGCCAAGGAATTTGGCCTGATCGACCTAATCGTCACCAACATGAAAGAAGTCGAAGCGCTCCTGCGCCATTAAAAATTTCAACGCGCCTCCTGTTTATTTTTGTGGAATAACTAGGAGGTGCTCTTTCATCAGTTTTGCCCATTCTTCAGGGAAAATATAATCTTTCGTTAAAAGCTGAAGTGCTTTTCTGCAATTGAGATGTTGTCTAAAGGCAATGGTGATAGTTTCGTCGCTGCAAATGGGCTCTGGCGTGATCTGATGTCTTTTGAAATGTCCCAAAAATATTTCTAGAGAGGTTTCGGTTTTTAATTTTGTATGAATTAGCACTGAAATGAGGCAACTTTTTGAAGTTCCTACAGAAAATGAAATCGACCTGAAGTACGAATCCGTAGGAGGGCATTGAAATAAAAACTGTCTATTTTCCTCAAAATTGTCAACAGATGCTGGAATAAAGAGACCTATACCCCTCTCAAAGATCGACATGATTATAGGTCCTTTGAGGTCTTGCTTAGTGGGTTGGAGGTTGTAGACTTGGAAGGTTTTTGTAAACGGACTTTCTTTTATCAATCGAGGTCGAAAAGAGGGCTGTATTGTGAGATACTGCAGTACTATTTGTGCAGCTTGCAGCTTCACATGCGGAATTACGATCTTCGCAATTTTAGCAGCTTGTGAGATTCCTGGCTTATCTAAGTGATTATTAACATTGTAGAGGCAAGCGTCTAGGAGATTTCCTGGAGCTGTAAAATTTCTAGTAATATAACTCATATAACCTCCAAATTTTGTAGTCGTAGGGAGATGCAGGGCTTTGCCCCACACCCCACCAAAGGACTGACGTCCTCTGGACACCTTATATTTTAAAATAAAAAGGAG
>JAZKAZ010000029.1:0-3592 GCA_040388845.1 Chlamydiota bacterium
GGAGCCAGCTCGCTGCAAATTGCATTAAGTGTTCGTCATAAATCCCCCAGCTTGTGCCAGGGAGAGTCTCTTTAATTTTTTCAATGTCTCTTTTCCCAATCAATGTATTGAATCCTTGGGCCTCAAAAAATTCGATCCCATGATTGAAAGCAATCGGTCCTCCTTGAATCAGCGCGGAATGATAGCCTGCCCCATCCAAAATTCGAGGGATCCCGAAAAGAGGAATATCTACATAGGCGCCTAGCTGCCGGGAGGTATGAGAGGGGGGAATTCCAAAGAGGGATGCAATCGATGCTCTACAAGTTAAATTTCCGATGGAATGAAACTGAGAGAAGAGAATCCCTTTTTTTGCAAGTGCATCGAAATAAGGGCTTAAAGGGATTTCGGCGCCTAAGCACCCTACATTTTTTGCCCGGAACGATTCGAGAATGACAAAAATGACATTCGGCTTTTCTCCTGGGAAAAGTTGGAGATCAAACTGTTTTTCTCCTTTAAATTTCGTTCTGCGAAGAAGGGGGTATTTCGGGGAGAGAAAATGAGACTCCTCTTGAGGAAATTTTGGAAAAGATGCCCTGACCTCTTTTTTTTTAAAGCGATTTCGAGCCACTGCGAGCCCTTCTTTTTGGAGGAGAAAAAGGGGGTTTAAAAAAGCTTTTTTTTCTTTTTTTTGAAGGGTCAAAATCAGAGCTGAAATGGCAGCCCCGCTTAAGAAGAAAAGGGGATTTGCCTTCTCAAAGAAGGTCCCCAACTTGAAAAGACAGAGTCCGCTTCCCAAAAGAATGAAAAAAACTCCCATAGCAAAGGGAAAAAAATGGAGATCTCGAGCAGAGCTCAAAAAACTTGTGGGCCTAGAAAAAAGAGAAAAATGAGAAAGTTCGAGGCGAATGTTCAATTTAAAAGCTAGAAAACCGTCGATGAGATGAAGAAGAATTGCGAGAAGAAGAAGAGGTAAAGCTAAATGACTGAAGAGCGATGCAAAAAAAAGAAGTTCGGACAGAATCAAAAGGTGGGTCATAAACCCTACTTGCCCAAATTTTTTCTAGCCGAGATGGTATGCATCCGTTTTTTTTCATCGGGACTCAAGGAATCTTCTCCATAAAGGGAGATCCGATTCAGCATGGCGTCCATGAAAGCGTCGTCGTCTAACACTGGCTCCCCAGAGTGGATATCGTAAATTTTTGAATGTTTATAGAAGTTGGGGGCCCGTTTTTTGCCTAAATGGCGCAATTTTTCCAAAGTGCGAAGAACCATTTTTTCAAAGGGGCGTAAAAAAAGGAAAGGACCCTGCTCTCGCCAGGAGATGAGTGCGAAACAATACCCAAAAAACGAACTTCCTAGAAAACTTACGCAGTCAATCCAGTCTCTATTGGAAAAATCGATCAGCAAATTGGCTCCAATCAAGAGGATGAGCAGATAGTACGCCTTGATGGGAAGGACAAAAAAAAGGAGCAGTTGGGCATCTCGGTTCACCATGATCCACGCTACTAACACCGCATAGAGGGCCGTCGTGCTGCCGGACAAAGTGGAGGGCGAGGATATTAGGGACATAAGTCCCAAAGCGAGGAGGCCTGCGAAAATTCCAGAGCCAAAATAGAGGGCAAAGAAACGGACGGGATGCGCCCTCAGAAGAATTTGAGATCCAAAAACCCAAAGTAAATACATATTGAAGGCAAGCTGCAGAAGGAGAGAGAAACTTAAAGTTCCTGGGACCTTTGAGACGAAGAGATAGGTAAAGAGCTGCCAAAGATAAAGGTGGCGGATTCCTTCCAGAGAAAGGGAAAGAAGAGCTTGCAGATAGGGGGAAAAAGCGCTCCCTAAAGTGGCCGCAATCGTGATTAAAATCAAAAATTTGAGGGGCCTTGGAGTGGACTCTGGCCCAAAGCCTTGCCTCGATTCATAGGTCATAAAAAGTTTTTTATCACATTGTCTATTTTCAGGGAGAATCAAAACACTTGAAATTTTCTTCGATTCCCGTTATTTTTGATGGAAAATTGTCAAAGGCTATCCCTATGAAAGAAAAAAAACATCCTTTATACCAAGAAGTTCTTTTCGAAGACTCATCTACCGGTGCGAAATTTATCATCGGCAGCACACTGCAGCCTAAAGAAAAGGTAAAATTTGAGGGGAAAGAATACCCTCACTACCGAGTCCCTGTTTCTTCTGCTTCTCATCCCTTTTTCACAAAGGCAACTCAGTTTATGGATACTGAGGGCAGAGTTGATAAGTTCACGAAGAAATATCAGCGCAAAACAGCTGAAGTGAAAGTGACGCAAGAGAAGCAAGTTGAGGCGAACAAGGCGAAAGTTAAGGCCACTCCAAAGAAAAAATAGGGTCCAATGAAGGAGAAGGTTCGGCGGCTTTTAAATCGGCTGCAGGAAGTCGAAGCCTTGCTGGGCCAACCTGGGACGCTAAACGATCAAAAGCGCTATCGGCAGCTGACGCAAGAGCACTCTCAACTCTCTGAATTAAAAGAGTTTTGGGATCGTCTCCAGGCTATTCAAAAACAGCTCGATGAAAATCGAGCTCTTCTCACAACGGAGCAAGACGCTGAAATGATTCAGCTCTTGCGAGAGGAAATCTCGCGCCTCGAAATCGAGCAGCAGACGACCGAAAAACAAGTCCAAAATCTCCTCGTTCCCCCCGATCCGCGCGATAGCCGCCCAATCATTTTGGAGTTGCGAGCGGGGACTGGCGGCGATGAGGCGGCTCTCTTTGTGGCCGATTGTGTCCGGATGTATCAATATTACGCAGAACGGAAGGGATGGAAATATGAGATTTTATCCACATCACCCTCTGAAGTGGGCGGTTACAAAGAATATATCATGTCTCTTTCGGGGCATAATGTCTTTCGCCTGATGCAATTTGAGGCAGGGACGCACCGCGTTCAGCGAGTGCCTGCAACAGAGACGCAAGGGCGCGTCCATACTTCCGCCATTACGATTGCGGTTTTGATGGAGCCTGGCGAAGAAGAAAAGTTTGAAATCGACGAAAAAGATCTCCAAATCGATACCTACAGAGCCTCCGGAGCGGGTGGCCAGCACGTCAACCGAACTGATTCAGCTGTTCGAATTACCCATATTCCGACAGGGACCGTGGTCGCTTGCCAGGAAGAGCGGAGCCAGCATAAGAATAAAGAAAAAGCGATGCGTCTTCTCTCCTCTCGGATCGTAGATGAGCAAAGGCGTAAAGCTCACCAAGAAATGTCGGCTGTCCGTTCTGCCCAGGTAGGAAGCGGGGATCGCTCCGAGCGGATCCGCACTTATAACTATCCTCAAAATCGGATCACCGATCACCGAATTGATCTGACCCTTTACAAGCTGGATCGAATCATGGAAGGGGATTTGGATGATTTTACAATTCCCTTGGTCAATCATTTCTACCAGGAAAAACTGGCGGGATGAAAACAATCGGAGAGGTGCTCAAGCTCTCGATCCAATTTTTAGAGGAAAGGAAGATCGACCGCTCTCGAAGGTCGGCAGAAGAGATTCTCTCCTCCTCTCTTGGGCTCAAGAGAATGGAGCTCTATCTCCAGTTCGATCGCCCTGTGATTGAGACGGAGCTTGCCCTTCTGCGGGAGCGGTTAAAAAGGCTC
>JAZKAZ010000029.1:3602-9573 GCA_040388845.1 Chlamydiota bacterium
AAAATCGACTCCAGGGCTTTGATCCCGAGGCCTGAGACCGAAATTTTAGTAGATAAGATCGTCAAGAAGCTAAAGCCCCAAATGCGTCCAGGTTTCCATCTTTGGGATCTTTGCACAGGTTCGGGGTGTATTGGAATTGCTTTAAAAAAATCTTTGCCAGACCTTTGCGTGACTCTTTCCGACCTTTCAAAAGATGCTTTGAGTTTGGCTCGAGAAAATATTTGCCTCAATTCCGTTCAGGTAGAAGTCTTGGAAGGGGATTTTTTGAATCCATTTCAAGGAAGTAAGGCAGACTTTGTGGTTTCCAACCCCCCTTATGTTTCAACGAGTGAATGGGCATCTCTTGACCCTTCTGTCCGTCTCTATGAGCCGAAGACTGCCTTATGCGGCGGGGAAGAGGGATTTGATTTTTACGAGCGTCTCCAGAGGGAGTTGCCCCAGTTCTTAAACCCAAAGGCTCAGGTGTTTTTGGAAATCGGAGCGGGTATGGGAGAGGGGATTGAAAAAATATTTTCACATGGACCTTGGGGCTCCAAACAACTTTTATCCGATTGGTCAGGCAAGTCCCGCTTCTTTTTCCTTGAAATGCAATAACTTTCTCTAGTATCCTGTTCCTCTAAAATGTAAGTAGAAAGATATGTTTGGCGCCCTGACTGAAAAGCTGCAAAAACTCTTTTCAAACCTTGCTGGAAAAAAGTCGTTTACGGAAGAAAATATCGCAGACGCGGTCCGTCAGGTCCGGCTTGCTCTGCTCGATGCGGACGTAAATTACACAGTTGTCAGCAATTTCGTGAAGAGAGTGAAAGAGAAGGCAATTGGCGATGAAATCTTGAAGTCGGTCACGCCAGGTCAGCAATTTTCAAAACTCATCCACGATGAACTGATCGAGTTGATGGGAAGCATTGAGTCGCCACTCGATCTCAAGGGAAAAATTTCCGTGGTGATGCTCTGCGGATTACAAGGTTCGGGGAAGACAACGACCTGCGCAAAGCTTGCAGCCTACATAGGCAAGACAGAGAAGCATAAGCGTGTTTTGATGGCGGCCTGCGATTTGCAGCGCCCAGCTGCCATCCAGCAGCTGAAGAAGCTCGGAGCAGATTTAGCTGTTCCTGTTTTTTTTATTGAAGGGGAAAAAGATCCTGTAAAAGTTGCTAAAAAAGCCTTGGAAAAGGCTCAAGTAGAGGGCTTTGATGTCCTCCTTATCGATACGGCAGGCAGGCTCCACGTCGATGAAGAATTGATGCAGGAACTGGAAAAAATGAAGCAGTTTTTAGAGCCCAGAGAAGTTCTCTTTGTCGCCAATGCGACGATGGGCCAAGACGCGGTGCGGACGGCAGCTGCCTTCAATGAGCGGGTACAGATCACTGGAACGATCCTCACAATGCTTGATGGAAATGCCAGGGCAGGGGCTGCGATCTCGATCCGCGAGATCACGCAAAAGCCGCTGAAGTTTGAAGGGATTGGCGAAAGGACCTCCGATCTGCAGGTGTTTAATCCCAGATCTATGGCCGACCGGATTCTCGGTATGGGCGATGTGATCAATCTGGTCAAGAAGGCGCAGGAAAATTTTGACGAGGATCAGAGCAGAGAGTTAGAGAAAAAATTAAAGAAAGCGACCTTTACCTACGACGACTACCTCAAGCAAATGGGGATGCTGAAAAAGATGGGGTCCTTTAAAAGCTTGCTGAAGATGCTTCCCGGAATGGGATCGCTCGGAGATCTCGATTTTTCCGATAAGGAGTTTACGAAGATGGAGGCAATGATCCTCTCGATGACTCCTCACGAGCGTTTGGAAAAAGAGGAACTTTCTCATGGTCGACGGAAGCGCATCGCAGAAGGAAGCGGAGTTCATATTGAAGAAGTGAACCGGATGGTTAAAAATTTTAAGCGGCTAAAACAGCTATTTAAAAATATGCCCGATATGAAAGCTCAAGCAAAAAAAATGGGCTTGTCGGACTTGAAAGAAATCAAAAAACAATTCGAAGGTAAAAAATGGCATTAGTCATTCGCATGAGACAGCAGGGCGCTAACAGCCGGCAGAGATTCCGCCTGGTCGTGACAAATTCCCGAGCTCCCCGCGATGGTAAATATATTGAAATGGTCGGTTGGTACAATCCATTTGGAGAAACTGATAAGAACTACTTTATCGATGTACCTCGCGTAGAATTTTGGATTGAAAATGGCGCGCAGATCAGCGACCGAGTGAAATCTCTCGTGAAGCGATTTGCTCCTGATGTGGTTAAAAAAATGACCGCGCGGAAAGTGGCAAAAGTTGCGAAGAAGAGAGAAAAGCGCAAAGCGTAATGGATATTGATATCCTCTCGCTTTTCCCTGAGTATTTTCGGGGCCCTTTCGACGTCAGTATGATGAAGCGGGCCCGAGAGCATGGACTCTTGGATATCCGCCACACCGACATGCGCGAGTTTTCCGAAAATAAGCATGGGCGGGTAGATGAGCGCCCCTTTGGGGGAGGACCAGGAATGGTTCTCTGCCCAGGGCCTGTTGCCAGAGCGATCCGAAGTGTGAGAAAACCTCATTCTCATGTGATTTACCTGTCGCCTCAGGGGTCGCTTTTAACGGCGGCAAAGAGTCAGGAGCTTGCAAAAAAGCCCCATTTGATTCTCCTCTCGGGCCACTATGAAGGGATCGATGAGAGGGTTTTGCAAAGCGAGGTCCACGAGGAAATTAGCATTGGCGATTACGTGCTTACCAATGGGTGCGCAGCTGCGATTGTTTTGATCGATGCAGTAGCCAGGTTTATCCCAGGGGTAATCGGACACCCGGATGCGGTGTGGGAAGATTCGTTCCAGAATGGGATGTTCGACGCCCCGCATTACACGAGGCCGGAAGTATTTGAAGACATGGAAGTCCCAGCAGTGCTCCTTTCGGGGAATCATGCGGAAATTAAGAAATGGCGCTATCAAGAGGCGTTAAAAAAAACACGGCGGGTACGGCCTGATTTATTCAGAGCTGAGACTTGCTAAAATTATATTAAGGAGAACACAGTGAGCCGCCAAAAGTGGATTGAAGAAGTAGAAACCCAATACATGAAAAAGGATGTCACCCCCTTCAATATTGGGGATACAATCCGAGTGAGCACACGCATCACGGAAGGAGAAAAAGAACGACTCCAAGCCTTTATTGGCACAGTGATTGCGAAAAAGGGAATGGGTCTTTCCGAGACATTTACTCTGTATCGAAATGCGTATGGTTCCAGCATGGATCGCGTTTTCCTGCTGCACAGTCCTCGTATTTCTGCAATCGAAGTGATCCGTCCTGGAAAAGTGCGCAGAGCGAAACTCTATTATTTGCAGGGTAGATCTGGCAAGGCTGCAAAGGTACGCGAACAGTATGTCGCAAGCAATGAAGTTGCAGCGCCTGTGGCACCTGCGCCTGAGATTCCTTCCAGCGAAGGATAATTTTTTTTCTTTTACAAAAGCTCTGATTATCCTAAAGTCTCTGCATGCAGCAGACGATTTCGGAATCAGAGCTTTTTCGCCTACAATCCCTTTTGATTTTTGAAAAAAAGCTCAAAGCCGAAGGTTTTCAGCGCATCGCTGGCGTAGACGAGGCCGGAAGAGGCCCGCTCGCAGGTCCTGTGGTTGCAGCAGCTTGCATTCTTCCAGATGGCATTTTATTTCCTAATCTCAACGACAGCAAACAACTGACTGCTGCTGCGCGAGAGCAACTCTTTGCGCAAATCACCGCATGTCCCGATCTCCTCTTTGGCATTGGCATTGTGGATGTAGAGACGATCGACCGGATCAACATTTTGCAAGCCACATTTCTCGCCATGCAAAAGGCCGTCGCCGCTTTAAATTGCACGCCTGATTATTTATTGATTGACGGCAACCAGTTGCCGCACTTCCCGTACCCTATGCAAGGAATTGTGGAGGGAGATGCTCTTTCTCTTTCAATTGCAGCCGCATCGGTGATTGCAAAAGTTACCCGGGATCGGATCCTTGAGGAATACGATCTTCAGTGGCCTCAGTATGGCTTTAAACGGCATAAAGGGTACGCAACAGAGCTCCACAGACAAGCAATTCTTAAGTGGGGGCCCTGTCCCATTCACCGCAGATCATTTGGATCCTTGAAAAATTTTGCGATCAACGCCTTAGGAAGATAGCGTGGGCGCCAATAAATGGAGGGGCGATTAAAAAGTTGATGAAGATTTTCGTCTTCCAGATTGTAGAAGTGGGAGTAAAATTCGAGAAGAGAACAAATCCCTCTAAAATCTCTTTCATGCGCAAACTGCTGTACACCTGCCAAAAAAGAGATAAAGCCCTCCGCATTTAAGGCGGCTGTCCCTTCTTTTTTAAAAAATTTTTCAATCACAAATTGCTCTGTGGGTCCTTGATCCGTTTGATGCTTTGCTGTTTTTAGATAGATCTGCATCAATCCCATCTCTACAAAAGCTTTTGCAGCGATCTCTTTTTGCTTTGAAGTTTTGAGGATTTTATAGAATTCATCGATCGCTTCAAAATTGGATGTAAAAGTTTCATCTTCAAAAATAAATGGAATAAATTTAATATCTGTTATTAGTTCTTTCGCGTAATCAAAACTAATTAGTGTTTTGAAAGAATTAATCCGTTCTGAAAAAGTAGTAAAAGAAATTAAATCCAGAAGACAAAGAAAGTCAAAATTATTTAGGTAGTCTCTAGAAAATACTCGAGAGAAAGCAGCAGAAACATTTTTGTGATCCACAGATATATCGGGTAGGGAGTCTAGACTAATCATTTCCGCTCCGTTCTGGGTGTAACTTATCCATTTGCCTAAAATTTCGATCAAATCAGAAGTTTCGAATATTTTTTGGGCAGCTTTTCGAATCTCTTTAGATTTTCCCCATAAGGCATCCGCTCTCTCCGTGCCATACTCAAGGACGAGATGGATCAATACGGAAGGCATGGTGGGGAGTGCAAGTCGGACTTCTTTTTCTAGGGAAATAGGAGCGATATTGGAAGGCAAAATGGAACCCTTGCAACACGAATTGACACCGCCCATAAATTTCTCCAACTTTTTGAAATAAGTTATAAAAAGAAAAGAGAATACTCAGACTTACGATATCCAGCAACTCTAGTGGATAGCCGCTTCCAAAAGCCGATGCGACTGGGAAAGTGCGATAGGAACAATGCTGCTCATCCATCTCCCCTGGAAAAATTTGCAAAGGGTGGAGACAATACCTGAAAGGAAATTTTTCTCCTTATAAATATTTTATGAAAAAATTAAGGAGAATTTTTATTTGATATAAATATTTATTTTGTATTTAGTTGAATTATAGTATCGTTTATAATTAATAAAACAATAAAAGATGGAGTTTTTAATGGGCGGCATACCAAATTTTCCTAGTCTCACAGCATCTCTCGTTACCTTCGGTGCAAGCCTTGCAGGGGTTGGCTTTGTAAAAACCAAAAATGCACCGAATTGTGCACATAAGGCTCTCGGTCTGGCTTATCTAGCTATTGGAGTTGGATACGTGGGTCTTGGAGCCTTAAATGAGTTTGTGCATTACTCGCTGCGAAATGAAGACCAAAATACGAGCGATCGCGGATGTATAGAAGGCGTAAAAAACGGAGTTTCCTATATAGACTTTGCAACTGGAAGCAAGGTCCAAAAAGGACTTCCCCCTTTCAAGGAGGGACAGCACTTCACGCATGTGACTTCTAATTATGACGTTTTTGGGGGAGCTATCGTCCCGTCTTACTGTTGGTTTCATCTTACAAAACTAGGCCAAGAAGTTTGGGAATCGGGGATATCCAGTCTCGCAACATTTTCGATTTCAAAATTCAATCCCACAAATCTTTGCCCGAGTGGCTATTTTGCAAAACTGATCCCGCGAAGGCCTGATTAGGCGGCTCTGTACATTCGGTAAGAAAGCTCTCTTTCGAAAGAGCTTTCTCACTATTCAGAACGACCATGAAATTCTCAAAGAAAATTTTCAGGATCCGCTTTGCGGGCAGGATAAACAAAGTAT
>JAZKAZ010000030.1:0-2196 GCA_040388845.1 Chlamydiota bacterium
TTCCAACTAGTAGATCGAGATGATGGCTTAAAAAGAGGGTCGGAGCTTTCTTTTGATGCAACATAGGGAAAGTATCTCAAAATCGATTGCCGGATGCAATCCGTTTTTCTTTGTTGCAAACAGCTCTCTTGAGAAGATAACCTAAAAACAAAGCTATAGAGAGTCCATGCGCTGGTTATTTCGTCCTGATTACCGCTCCTTCTATCTCCTGAATGCAACCCAGTTCCTTGGAGCCCTCAACGACAATGTCTTCAAGCTTCTGGTCATTTACCTGCTGATCAATGTCAAGGGACCTGCTGCAGCCAACTCCATCCTCTCTTTAGCTGGCGCCATTTTTGTCATCCCCTTCCTCATCTTTTCCTCAGGAGCTGGAATCCTCGCCGACCGGATTAGCAAAAGGACAATCATTGTCTTCACAAAATTTCTTGAACTTTTGATCATGCTTTTTGGATTGACCGCAGTTATTTTAAAATGGGAAATAGGCGCTTATTCAGCTCTTTTTTTAATGGCAACCCAAAGCGCCATCTTCGGCCCCTCTAAATATGGAATCATCGTTGAACTCGTCGAGCCAAAAATGGTGTCTAAAGCCAACGGCTCCATGACCTCGTTCACATATCTTGCGATCATTCTAGGCACTTTTTTAGCCTCATTTATTACCGATGTTACAAATAAAAATTTTGTGATCGAAGCCTCCGTCTGCGTTTTTATCGCCATCCTCGGTCTATTGACAAGTTTTGGAATTCGCCGGACAGCCCCTCAAAATTCACCCAAAAAACTCAATCCCTTATTTCTCTATGAAATCTATCAAACGATCAAATTCAGCTGGAGCATTCCCCATCTGCTCCCTGCTATTTACGGCTCCTCGTTCTTTTTATTTGTGGGCGCCTTCAGCCAACTCAATATCATCCCCTTTGCGATGCAGTCTCTTCACTTGAGCGAAGTCGGCGGAGGCTACCTTTTTTTATCCACTGCGGTAGGGATTGCAATCGGCGCTGTTTTAGCAGGCCAGCTCTCCAAAGACCGGATCGAGCCCGGCATTTCCTGCATCTGCGGATTTTTCATGGTGATCCTTTTTTTCATCCTCTATTTTTTCGCAAGCTCCCTCATCATTACGATCATCACACTCGGTCTCTTAGGCATTTTCGGAGGAGCGTATCTCATTCCATTCGATGCCTTTCTCCAAGTCAATAGTCCGGATGAAAAACGGGGCCAAGTGATCGCGGCTGCCAATTTCTTTAGTTTTGTAGGGGTTTTAATGGCCTCTTTTTGCCTCTATATCATCAGTGAAGAGCTCGGATTTAGCGCAGCTTCAGGCTTTGCCTTGATGGGAGCCCTCACTTTGATTTCCAATATTGTGATTACAGGGCGCCTCTCTGCTCTTTTTTTCCCCTTCTTTGTGCAAAAAATTCTGAAAAAATTTCGAAAATTGAAAATCACAACGCCCATTCCCAGCCCATCTCACGTGGTGATTCTTCAAAGCAGCTCTTGGTGGGATGCGATTTTGCTTTTCTCCTGTTTCCCAAAACTGAAAATTTTAGTGCCTTCCCGTCCCTTTAGAAGATTTCCTTGGATCAATGGTTTAGTCGATTCCATTCGGATCGTTCCAGAAGTGCCAGATCTTTCAACCACAATTGAAAATCTTTGGGGAAGCGTCAAGCGAGTCCAAGGCCAAAATTGTTCAGCCTGTCTTTTTTTACGCAATGAGCCAAAGAGCGAACAGATCATCAAAGATTATGCTCAGATTTTTGAGAAATTGGGATACCAAATTGTCTATGCCCATGGAACCAAAGAGCGCACCTCGAAAAGGATTCTCTCCCTTCCTCTTTACCAAAAGCAAATCACCATGTCTTTTATACCACAACCTCCCAAAAACTTGGAATTTGGACCGCGCCCTGAGATTCGACGATCGTAAACGAGGTCATCGCATGGATCCAAGTTTGTGATAGATTCCGGTTAAGTAAAGCCGCTTTACATTAGGATAGCTCGTGCAGAAGAGATTTTGGGAAAACTGCGGAATCACTAAAAAAAATCGCTTCTCTGACCGCCCCTTTGGCTCGCCCATTGGCACCTGGGTACAAGCCTCATCTGCAGCCCTATTTGACCAAACTTTTTGGCTCCAGCCCCTTTTTGAAAGCACGGCTCTCCAAGACTGCGAAGAAATTTTATTTATAAAAATCTCTGAGCTCCTCAACAAAG
>JAZKAZ010000030.1:2229-6735 GCA_040388845.1 Chlamydiota bacterium
TAAAAAACACTCTTGAAGGCAGCACTCCAGCTGACCGCTTTAATCATTTTCTCAATCAAACGCTCTCTACTCCCAAATCTCTGATTCGATTTTTTTCCAAATATCCCTTGATTGAAAACGCCATTGAAACAGCAATCTGTTTTTGGAAAGAATCGATATCCGAACTCGCAGAGCGCCTTCACAATGATAAAAAAGACATTGAAGAGACCTTCCGGTGCAGAGCAGACAAAATTGCCCGTATCGAATGGGAGCTTTCCGATTCTCACAAAAGGGGAAGAAGCGTTGCAATCCTCACCTTTTCCTCAGAGCAGAAATTGGTCTACAAACCAAGAAATATAAAAATAGAAATGCTCTATAATTCTTTATTGAAGTTTTTAAATCAAAAAAAGGCGAAGCCTTCCCTAAAAACATTGGCGATGCTGGAAAAAGGACTGTATGGATGGGTCGAATATGTACCCCACTCTCCCTGCTTAGATGAATCTGCCGTACGCTGTTTTTATGAGCAATCGGGAGCCCATCTTTGCCTCTTTTATCTCCTTCGAGGAATCGATGCTCATTTCGAAAATAGCATTGCCTGCGGAGAGCACCCGGTAATGATTGACTGCGAAACACTATTTATGCCGCCGTTTGGTGAGCCTGCCGAAAAAAAGGAAAAATTCTCGGTTCTTCACACTTTTTTTCTTCCAGGAATCTTTCCCTCTCATGCACAGGACAAAGCAAAAGAGCTGGGAGGATTTTCCATGGATCCCTCCGACTGCTCCTTCCGTATTCTCCACTGGGTCTTTCCCAATACAGATGAAGCCCACCTTGCCTATGAAAAAAAAATCGCGCCCGCAAAACACCTGCCTGTATTTCAAGAAAAGTATTTGGCAGCTAAAGATTATGAAGAAGAAATCATTCGAGGATTTCAGAATACCTATGAACTTTTCTTCCAAAACCAAAAAGAAATCCTTAAACCTGGCGGCCTCCTGGAGCGAGGCAAAACAGATCCAATCCGGGTTTTGATGCGAAATACAAAAACCTATTTCAACTTACTGCACCGACTGACAAACCCTGAATTTTTAAGCAATCCCGATCTATTTGAAAAGGAATTAGACCAGCTGACAGAATCCATGAAGGGACTGCAAAAAAAATACCTATCAGTCATAGATGCGGAGAAAACGGCTCTGAGAAGAGGTGACATCCCCATTTTTTATGCTTATCCCGGAGGAGTCGATCTTTTAGGAGAAAATTACGAGCCAATTGTGCGCCTTGCATTTTCTTCCTCACCCCTGCAAGAAGCGATCTCCTGTATCCAAAAAATGAGCAAGGCCGATGAAGCCTCTCAAGTTCACTCTATTCGCGATGCCTTCACTGCCCTTAAGTCAGCATCTCACTTTTCTGAGAACATGGATACGAAGAGCACCATCCCATCTACAACTCCGTTGGGAAACAAAAAACTTGGCCATTACGCAGTTCAAATTGCCAGAACCATGCTAAAACGAACCAACTCCCCAGACGAGCCAGAGTGGTATGCAATGGAACTCATTCCGAGCCTAAACCGCTTTTCTTTTCAAAAAATTGGGCCGAATCTCTACAACGGAACAGCTGGAATTGCTCTTTTTTTTGCAGCAATCGGCAGTGTTTTGAACGACTCTTTCTGGAAAGACAAGGCAGAATTGCTCCTTCAACCCATGTGCGAGAAGATAAAAAAAGGAGACGCCTCGCTCCTCATTAGCCAATATGGAATCGGAGGCATGGTCGGAGTTCCCTCATTTGCTTATGCTTTATCTCATACAGGACGGCTGCTGCAAAATAAATCGCTCCAAATCTATGCCATGGAGCTCATTTGTGCAATTTCCTCTGATTGGATCGAAGAAGATGCTTTCTTTGATCTTATCCTGGGAAATGCAGGGTTGATCCTCATCCTCCTGTCTCTTTATGAATCCAATCAAAACCCAGAAGTTCTCAAAAAAGCGATCCTCGCAGGAGATCATCTCATCAAACACGCCTCCGATTGGGGAAGAGATGCCTGTATGTGGAAATCAGAAATTTCCAAATCTCAAGGATTGACCGGATTTTCCCATGGAACTGCTGGAATTGCCTACGCTCTTCTAAAATTGGGGCATTTTAGCCAAGCACCTCGCTTTAAAAAGATGGCATTCAAAGCCATTCAATATGAACGGCTGACTTTTTCTGAAGAAAAACAAAATTGGCCCGACTTCCGAAAAAGTTCTTATGGAATGAGCTGGTGCCATGGGGCTCCTGGAATTGGACTTGGAAGGGTGGGCGCTTTTCAATATCTCAATGACTCCGCAATCAGAGAAGAAATTGAAATTGCTCTGCAGACAACGGAGCAAAACTTCCAGGGGAAACAAGATCATCTCTGCTGTGGAAATTTCGGCCGTTTGGAGTTATTCAGGGTTGCAGCACCCATCCTACAGCGAAAAGATCTCCAGGAAAAAACAAATCACTTCGCCTCATTCCTCATTGAACAAAGGCAATCTGAGAGTGAGGAAGAACCTTTTTTCAAACTTGGGGGCGGCGTTTATCACCCTGGATTTTTCACAGGAATGTCCGGCATTGGGTACACACTTCTCTCTCTTCATGACGATGGCAAACTTTTGCCGCGCATTTCCCTATTAGATTGAACCGCTTGAATAAAAAAACTAAATAAGATAGAGGAATAATAACCATCCGAGGGATGTAATCTAAAAGGAATGCAGACATGACAAAGCATCATTCAGAGCCAAATCGAGCTCATTGGGAAATCGAAATCAATTTACGCGCGTGGAAAGACCCGGAATTTAAAAAGCGGCTGCTCAAAAATCCTCGTGAAACCTTGGAACATTTAGGTTGTAAATCAGGATTGCATCCTCAAACAGTAAAAATTATCGAAGAGCCAGAGGGAGTTCAGATCGTTGTGCTGCATAAAGCACCTGTAAATATCGACGGCTTGTCAGAACAAGAACTCAGAGACATCGCTGCAGCGGGAGGAGCTCCTGGTCGTACCGGCAGTTATATGTGTAACTAAAAAAAGAAAACCGCCGCTCTATCTTAAATAAAGCAGCGGTTTTTTAAGAATTCGAGCGCGCATTAGAATGCGTAAATAAACTCTACTTCATATTGCTTATACTTGAGATTGGGGCCAATATTTTTGTTCAAGGTATGAGAGAGCTTGAAATTTTGCTGAAGCGTCAAGTTATCCGTGAACGCATAAAGCGCTTCAATTTCAATCCCTTTATAGTTCCCTGCGCCCACAGCAGTCTTATTCGTCGTAGCCCCGCTTAAGGGATTTCCATCAACTGCATTCGTGTAAAAACCAACTCCTGCCGCATTTCCCCGGCCAATCCCGCTTGAGTCATAATCGGGAATAGTTTGCGCTTGAACCCACTGGTAGTTCATATCGAGCGCCCAATCAAACTTCTTCTTCACAAGCCCGATAGAAACACCCGCATACCAGCCTAAATTTTGCATTCTTCCGTTTGTCTGAGGCACTCCATGGGCCAAGTGATTGCATAGCCCCGCGCCATAAAATTTAATGAGCCGCTTGCCGATCCAAGCAGGGTAAAACTGATAGGAAGTCTGAAATTGAGACACCAAATATTTAAATCTTCGGCTATTCATTTGATTTGCATAGGGTTTGTACCAATCGATGATCGAATACTTCATATTCAATCCCACGTTTGCAATCCGAAGCGCTCCCATTTCAACGACATAGGCATAATGATTCACTTTATCATCGACGAGAAGAGCGCCTCCATTGAAATAGTAATCTCCTAAAGAGGGGAAAGCCTTGCTGAATCGGAATAAAACACCGTCGAAAATAGAGGAGAATTCAACTTTTGATTCAAACACGTTGAAAAGAAAACGACGCCCCAGCTCCGCATCAATTGTAAACGTATCGCCAGCTACAATGCGGCCGCCCAAATAGCCTTTTTCAAGCCGGATTTTGCTGGTGGTGCCGCTCCGCGTGCCCATATCGTTATCAAACTCAAGTTTGATTGCCGCCCAAGTCCGATCCGTTCGGTAGTCGATCATGACGTTGACTTCGATATCCCAAGCGTATTGAGGTTTATCAGTTGCAGCGCTTTCGCCCCTTTGACGGATCCCATTTTTCCGTTCATTTGTATCTTGGAATTCCGTGCGAACCTCGCCGCTGAGCGAAAGATCGCCGCCAATTTCTTTGACTGTGACAAGC
Source organism: Chlamydiota bacterium (assembly GCA_040388845.1). Lineage (GTDB taxonomy): Bacteria > Chlamydiota > Chlamydiia > Chlamydiales > SM23-39 > JAZKAZ01. Next base: position 6,410 of record JAZKAZ010000030.1, read on the forward strand.
CTTTTATCGCGAAGCCACCTACGCAGCGCATCCATGTCTTTTGCATCGTCTTTTTTATCGCTAAATTCGACGTCGCCTTGAGCAATCGGTTGAGCACAGAGAGGGAAACTTATGATTAAAGAAGCAATGAGGAGTCGAGTTAACTTCAACATCAGATGCCTATAATTAAAGGATTCATTAAAAAGAATCCGTCTATTATAGGTAGCGGGCCAATAAATGGCAAAAAATACCGCAAATGTGGGTAGCCCTAAACATGTAATGCTCAGATCTAGGGTAGTGATAAACCTGTAAGGCCGAGAGTGAAGATAGTTTTAAACAGGATCCGC
>JAZKAZ010000031.1:0-2639 GCA_040388845.1 Chlamydiota bacterium
CTGCCGGCGCCTCGACGATCCTGCCCGCGAAGCGGATCCTGTTTTTTCTAGATCTGAGCATTACGTGTTTAGGACCACCCAGACTTTTGAATTATTCAAAAACTTGCTACCACTTTTTCTTCCAGCTCTCCAGATTTTGGAAACTGGGCAAGAGGTGGATCGGGAGAAAATTCTAAGAGCGAAGGGATTATAGCTGGAACGGTAGACGCATTTAAAAACGCAATCGGCTCCTTTATGATCTGGACCCGATCTCCTGCCATTTGCAGAAGGGGAATGAGATAGCTGTCCTCAGCTCCTTCCTTAAAGAGATCAGACAAAGGGATTTTTTTGAAAAGCCCTGCGTAAAAAGAACAGGGAGCTGCCGGATTTACCTTCCTTTTTCTTTTTGAAGAAACAAGTTGCGGCTCCAAAAGATCATAGGAGGGGTAATGGACTGCCTGTCCAAAACTTAGCCAGATGTTTGGATTTTGATAATTTTTGCTCAAATCGGACAGAACCATCGGATGGACGAGCCAATCTTTGCCCTCAAGAGGAACAATGATTTCCCGGTCAAGGCAGCTGTCGATTGCTCGATAAAGACTGGCAATGGGACCTATCTTTGTCTCATTGCGGATTAAAATTGCCCGGTATTCTTGGTGGTTTTCAAGAAGAAATCTGCGCATAGTCTCATAAGTCTCATCCGATGAGGCGTCATCGATGATGATGACTCGGTAGTTTTCGTATTCCTGCTCGAAAATGGAGCGAAGAGATCTCTCGCACCAGAGCTCTTGATTGAACGCGTGGACAAAAATGACAAAGGATTGAGACTCATTTAACTGGGTATCCTCTTGAGCGCATGCAGTCGGAATCGTTTTGTTGCAGTCTTCTTTCCCTAGCCAAAATCCGAGGACAGCTGTTGCCAAAAAAAACAAAAGAGTGAAAAAACGAAGTGGGCTCATTTTCCCTCCGAGACAAAAGAAAGAGCGCTTAAAGGCTGGTAGGGGTTTAGGCCCCGGATCACTTTTTCGTAAATTTCGCTCAATTCATGGGCCCCCCCTTTGAGATTGCCATTGATATAGAGCACTTCGGGAATGAACTGAAAATGGTCTTCTGCCATCTCAAGCATCGGAAGCATATAGGCTAAAGGGGCATCGGCTTGGAAAAACTTTCCTTGATAGATAAAATCGGCCTCTTCGATTTTTTTGAAAAGAGCTGCATAAAACGTATTTAGATGGGAAAACACAAAAGGATAACCCCGAAATCCCCTCTCTTTCCATTCGTTTAAGTAAATGGGGCGACTTTTGCCTTCCTGAAAGGTCGGGAAGTTGCGATCATTGCCATAGGTGATCCAAAGTTCCGGATCTGCGTAGTAGGCATTGAGCCGCTGCAAAACCCATTCATGGGCAAGCCAATCGCTCCCCTCTAGAACCACGATGATTTCATGATCGGAACAGGTGCGGACCCCGTACGTCAAGCTAGCAAGAAATCCAGATCTCTCTTCATTTCGAATGAACTCAACGCGGTGCAAATGAGGACTGTTTTGGATGAACCCACGCGCTGCCTCAAAGCTCCCATCATCCGACGCATCGTCGATATAGATGAGCCGGTAATTTTCATAATTTTGAGCAAACACCGAAGCGAGGGTCTTTTCGACTGTGGCGCCATTGTTCACGCCCACTGCGATGATGGTAAACGGTTTATTTCGTAAAGGATAGGGCGCCTTGCAAAACTGATGATCGAATCGTTCGCAATCTAACGTTCTATTTCTCAAAGATCCAAAAGGCAAAATCCCTCTGCGGGCAAAAGCAAACGAGGCGCTAAACACCGCGCAGAGCAAAAGAAAAAAAAGTGCAGCTTTCTTCATAGGCAAAGTTAGGCAAATCAATAAATAATTGATTTTGTCAGAAACTTCCGAGAAAGCAAGAACTATTTCTTACCCCAACCGACCCATTGCAGAACTTTCAAACAGATCAAAATTTTCAAGAGATCCCCGATCAAAAAGGGAACTATACCTAGCAAAATCGCCTTTTGGAATCCCACAAATGTAGAGAGGTATCCCGCTCCAAAAAGGTAAATGACTAGATTTCCGAGGCCAAGTGCAATAAAAGCATTTCGAATGGTCTTTTCTCTCAATTTTTCAATCAGAAAACCGGTGACGATGGCAGCTGCGAGGTAGCCGACAAGATAGCCTCCTTTAGGCCCCAACAAAATCGCAAATCCTCCAAGCGCACCTGCAAAAACGGGTAGCCCGACCACACCTTGCAGAATAAAAGCAAATGTGGCGCTAAAAGCTCTTCTGCTGCCTAAAAGGACTGCCATCAGAAGAATGAGTGAATTTTGCGTACTGATTGGAATGGGCGTGAAGGGAAGTGGGATTGCCACCTTGCCAAAAAGGCCAATCAATAGGCTGGCTAAAATCACGATGGAGACATCGCGCAAGAAGGGATAGGTCTTGGATGTGCGAACTTCAAGTGTTTGTGGATAGGTCATAAAAACTCCTTATCAATGATTCATTAAAAATGGTTCCCATGCAATACAGGGAGAAGCAAATTCCGGCTCAGCATGTGTCGACCAACCCGGAATCGGAGAAATAAGAGTGGCGCCCCTCTTTTGAAGAGCGCAAAATTTATCGTGATCGGCACTGATGGATCTTCCCTTCG
>JAZKAZ010000031.1:2649-3358 GCA_040388845.1 Chlamydiota bacterium
TCTCCGGAGCGTCGAGACACGGGTTGCAAAAGTATTTGTCGTAGAGGGGATCGTTCGCCAATGGCAAGATGGAGTCATCATCACTTTTGACTGCAGATTCGCATACATTTTCAAAAAGTATTTATCTCTATGATCGTAGAGAGTCACATAATCCGCACTTTCAATCTGAAACCCCTCCAAAAGGATATCGATCCAACCAGGTCGATGCAAATAATCATCTTCCACGAAATAGAGAATTGTACCCGGATCGAGATCTAATTTCTCTACATAATCGAGAAGATATAAAAAAGAGCCAGCCTCACTCCCCTCTCTGCATTCAATCACAGGATAACGAAATTCATCTCTTAAAAAATGAGAACTTTTAGGCCCCCGAGCCGTATCGAGCAAAAAAGTCAAATTCGCCCTTTCAGGATCCAGGGTTTCAATGAGATTGCGATAGCAGCCTGCCCTGGTAAAGCCAGAAAACCGTTTTTTATGCGCACTGATCTGAGAAAAAATGCAATGCCGCGAAAAGATCTCGATTTTTCCCGTAGGAGGAAGATGAGGAGCTCTTCTTCGAAAAGAAGAGGTCAAACGATGCCAAAGATCCATGACAATACACAAACTTATGTTAAGAGCTCAGCAGGGCTTCGCCCCGCACCCCACCAAAGGACTTAAACGTCCTCTGGACTCCTATTATTAAAAAAGGATTCCAAAGGACTTAGAGTCC
>JAZKAZ010000031.1:3368-4849 GCA_040388845.1 Chlamydiota bacterium
GTGGGGTGCGGGGCAAAGCCCTGCTTTTGTTAAGAAAACAGTCCTTGCTTCTTATAGCTTAGGGAGGATTTTTTCAACTTGGGCAAGGATTGATTTTCCTTCTGGATGAGTCACTCGCTCATGGGCCTCATGAATCGGCAGCCAAATCCCGTTTTCTATCTCATTTTTTTGGAGTTTTACATCCCCTTCGACTTCTGCTACGAAGTAATAGACTCGCTTGAAGATCCGGCGTCCTTCTATCATGAATTGATATTGTTCGCTCAATGGCTCAGGTTGGAGATCTGAGACGAAGTCGAGATTGGTCTCTTCCTTCAATTCTCGGGACGCCGTTTGATGGGGCGTTTCGCCTGCCTCAGCGTGTCCTTTAGGAAATCCCCAATAGCCGCCTCGGTTGTGCTGAATGAGAAATACTTCCCAACGGCCGCGCGCCTTGCTTAAGGGGATGATACCGAATGATTCGTCTTTCTGCACCAAATCCTCTTATCCGTGGTACGGTGCAAAAACGAGGGTCGAATTATGGCCGCCGAAGCCAAACGAGTTCGAGAGGGCAGCTTGAATCTGATGCGGTTTTGCCGCGTTGGGAACCAAGTCTAAATCGCCAATCGATGGTTCGGGCGAGTCTAAGTTTATAGTTGGATGGAGCATTCCCGTCCGAATTGCCTGGATCGTGGCTACAGCCTCGAGTCCACCGGCAGCACCCAAGCAGTGGCCGATCATCGATTTCGTCGAATTGATCTTGATATTTTGCGCATGCGGACCAAAAACTTTTCGGATCGCCTGTACTTCACAGAGGTCGCCTGCGAGAGTGGATGTAGCGTGCGCATTGATATAATTAATGGCCTCTTTCGGGATGCCAGCTGCGGCGATAGCCTCTTCCATGCAAAGGGCAACGCCTAACCCATCTTCGCGAGGATCTGTCATGTGGTAGGCATCGCAGTTGATCGATCCACCGAGGTATTCGGCATAAATCGGAGCTCCGCGCGCAAGCGCATGCTCAAGACTTTCTAAGAGGAGGACCCCCGCGCCCTCACCCATTACAAAACCGTCTCGATTTACATCCCATGGGCGCGACGCTTTTGTCGGGTCTTCATTTTTAGTGGAAAGAGCTCGGATCGCGACAAAGCCTGCGAGGCCAATCGGCGTGATCGGCGCTTCAGCACCTCCGCAAAGCATCAAGTCGGCTCTGCCCTGCTGGATCTGTTCTGCTGCCGCGTGAATGCAATAGTTAGAGGTTGCGCAAGCGGTCGAAATGGAATAATTGGGTCCCATGAACCCTAGATCAATTCCGAGAAGAGCGCCGCCCATATTCGTGATGATATAGGGGACGAAAAAAGGAGTCAGCCGCTTATAGCCTTTGGAGAGAATGGTTTCAACGCCATCGTAAAAGATGCTCATGCCACCCATTCCAGAGCCGATGAGGATCCCTGCGCGCTTCTTGTCAATTTTTGAAAGAGCTTCTGTATCGAGCTTGCCACTCTCGA
>JAZKAZ010000031.1:4859-7826 GCA_040388845.1 Chlamydiota bacterium
TGAATGGATCGACTCTACGGGCCTGTTTTTTATCTAAATAATCGCCCACGTCAAAATCGCGAATCATCCCAGCAAAGCGCGTTGGGTAATCGGCACAAGGGAACCCTTCAATGGGGACGATTCCACTCTTACCTGCGAGAAGCTGTTCATAGAAATGGTCTACGTCTGTACCAAAGCATGAGACAATTCCCATTCCAGTTACAACAATCCGTTTCTTATGCATGCACACCACACTCCCAAAAAGAACTAGCCGCGAAGCGCTAGCAGTTTAGCAAAATGAAAATTTCATGGAAATAAAATTTTATTTCCCAAGCAGCATCTATCATACCAAAATACCCTGAAGCGCCGCAACTTCGTTTTTCGGCTAAAATTAAACAAAAAAATATTTACACATCCTATATATGATAACAAAAAATATAGAATTAAACAACAATTAATTAGATATATAATCGATATAATTAAGTATAGATCATAAACTACAGAACATTAAAATAGGTAGGATGAAAAATCAAATTTTAACAAAAGAATTTTTTTGAAAAAATGAACAAAAAAAACCCCTGAAAAAAATTTCAGGGGTGAATCTAAACTCTACCGAGAAAATCCTCGAGAAGATTTGCGTCTGCCGGGTCCCCAGCTTCTTTTTTGGGGCGCTTTTGGCTGCGGCTTGAATTTCGGCTCTAGGCCCGGAATCACAGTCGGTGTGATCTTTTTGCCTATGAACTGCTCGATCTCTCGCACCATGTACATCTCTTTAAAGGATACAAACGAGAGGGCAATTCCGGAGGCGCCGGCTCGGCCTGTCCGTCCAATTCGGTGGACGTAGTCTTCTGCGCTTTGGGGCAGATCGAAATTGATCACATGGCTGATCGTCGGGATATCGATTCCGCGGGCAGCTACATCTGTTGCGACGAGGATGCGGATATCCCCTTTTCGCAACTGAGCTACTGTCCGGGTTCTCTGCCTTTGATTCATGTCGCCATGAAGGGCTCCAGTATGATGCCCTTCTCGATCCAATTTATCAGCCAATTGATCGGCTTGATGTTTGGTCGATGTGAAGACGATGACTTGAGTGAGGGCCTGATCTGTGAGAAGATGATCCAGAAGACGGTATTTATGATCGAGATTGTCTACTGTATGCAGCTGCTGCTCAATATTTTCCTGTTGGGATTTATCTGGCTCAATCGAGATCTCGATTGGGTTATTGAGCAAGCGTCTGGAGAGGTTCATGACGCTTCCCTTTAAGGTCGCTGAAAACATGAGCGTCTGCCTGTTTTTTGGAGTCATTGACGCGATCTGTTCTACAGGTTCAATAAATCCCATGTCGAGCATTCGGTCTGCTTCGTCGAGAATGAGCATTTGCAGGCGGCTGAACTGGATGCGGCCTCGGTCGATATGGTCGATCAAGCGTCCAGGGGTGGCAACTAAAATATCGTAGGGCCGAGAGAGGTCTCGGTTTTGAGCAGGATAAGGAGCTCCCCCGTAGATGCAAACGGTTTTCACGTTGGACATATACTTGCTATACTTCACAGCCTCTGTTGCAACTTGCATCGCCAATTCGCGAGTCGGGACCAGGATCAGAATGCGAGGGCCTCTGCCTTGAACTTCGCTTGGGAGCGTCAATTTATGGAGCGCTGGGAGGATAAACGCGGCTGTTTTACCCGTTCCTGTCTGAGCGGATGCGCGCAAGTCTAACCCTTCCAATATCTTAGGAATGGCTTGTTCTTGAATGGGCGTCGGATTTGTGTGCCCTAATTCTTCAAGAGCTTTACGTATTTTTTCATGTAGCATTTTTATTCTTTGGTAAAATTGTGAATCCACACGGTTACAAATAATATTTATTCAAGATTAACCGTGCTAATCACAGAATAAAGCCTGAAAATTGGCTGTAGGTTCATCCCAGAGCGGGTTTTGAGATGTCGATCTCAAGATCTACGATCTTGCATTCAGCCCAAAGCCTCTCTAAGCGATACCTTTCACGCAAGACGGGCATGAAAAGGTGAACCATAATTTCGCCGTAATCGATCACGACCCAATCGCCTACTCGAAGACCTTCTTTATGAAGCGGAGAGATCCCCTTTTCATTGAGTTCTTCGACAATAGCCCTGGCAATCGCGATGACATGGCGATCAACATTTCCCTCTGCAATGAGGAAAAAATCAGAAAGGCTAGAAAGACCTCGAACATCAAGTGCGAGAATATTGAACCCTTTCTTATCGTAGATTACCTGAGCAATCAAATTTAACGTTTCAAAAGGAGTTCTAGTCATAATGTCAAAATAAAAAATTGAGTAGTTTTCGTAAACTAGTCTTTATACACAACTGTATAAAAGCGAAATTTTCAAGGCGAGTATAGACGATGTGCGTGGATGTAGTCTAGTGCTTTTCCTGGAATTAAGTGTCCGCAATAAAGTTTTTTGTTCAGCCTCTCCCGAATCTCGCTGCTCGAGGTCTCGAAAGCCTTGGTTCGGGTAAGTCCTTTTTTTAAAATTTCAGAAAAAGGGCCTGTAAGTTCGGTGCCGGGGCGGGTTCCAATTAGAGGGGGGGCCAACCGGATCAACTCCTCGGGATTTTTCCATTTCTCAAAATGGAGAGCCGACTCTTCAGAGAGGAGAAGTCTTAGGCGGGGTGTGGTTCGATGCAGCTCTCGAAGGGTATCGACTGTGTAAGAAGGGCCTTCCCGATCGATTTCCGAAGAGAGAAGACGGAACTTAGGGATCTCTTCCAAAACAATTTTTAACATCTGGAGACGATGGCTGGGGCTGGCCATGGGGGGAGAATTCAGCTTGAAAGGAGAGCATTGGACAGGACAAAAGAGAACCTCATCCAACTTGTGGATTTCCATAAGTTGGAGGGCCAGGCCAATATGGCCAAAGTGGATTGGGTCGAAACTCCCGCCAAAAAATCCAATCGTTTTCGTCATAGCAATAACAAATCTCGGTATTTGGGAAGAGGCCAAAGAGCGTCATCC
>JAZKAZ010000032.1:0-8651 GCA_040388845.1 Chlamydiota bacterium
TTAAAACTATCTTTACTCTCAGCCTTACAGGTTTATCACTACCCAGAAATCTGCAATTACGAAAAGATTTTTTCACTTAAATAGGGGTGTGATTATTTTTTTGATATTAAACCAAAAAGTCCCCTTCACCTCATCCAGAGCTCGGAGTTCTTGGACTTGCAATAAGGCCCCGCTGCTGTCCAAAATGCGGAGCTCTCCCACTCGCTCTCCTTTTCGGATCGGCAAAGAAGTATCGTCCCAATGGACAAACGCCTTACAGACCGGCTCTTCGGAGGGGTAGAACTCGAGAGCAAGCTCGCCTTCAATTGCCCCTTTTAGAGCCGATTTTGCTCCCGGAATTGCCCTCTCAAAGAGGTTTTCTTTACCAAATAGATGGCGCTTTTCCTTTTTCTCTGCAAAAGCTGTTTCAAAAAGGCGAATTGCATCCTTGTAACGATCTATCCGATTTTCGCAGCCGAGGACCACTGCGACTAAAGTACGCCCCTCCTGCTCTGCCGCAAAGGCCAGCGCATTCATCGCTTTCGAAGTAAAGCCAGTCTTTCCTCCGATTGCCTTAGGATAGTAAAGCTTGCCTGGCTTAATCAGAGGATTCGTCATTCGGATTTCTCTTTCAGGCTGCTTATTTGTTTTAGGGCAGTTGTAGGAAACCGTCGAAACGATTTGACGAAATTTGGGGATCTGAATGGCTTTTCTTAGCATCAAGCATAAGTCATAGGCAGTTGTGTAATGTTCTGAATCATGCAGTCCATGGGGATTGCGAAATTGTGTATGAACACATCCTATTTCCTGCAAATAATCATTTAATTCTTCCACAAATTTAGGGACAGTGCCGGAAATAGCTTCGGCAATCGCGTTCGCAGCATCATTTCCTGAAACTAACATAAGACCGTGAAGCAGCGCATCATAGGAAAGAATCTCTCCCCGCATAACCCACATCATCGTCCCTTCTTTTTCAAGCAGATAAGGCAGTGCTTCGCTTTGCTTCGAGGATTTCATTCTTAAAGCCTCTGCAGAAACTGTAACCTTCTGATCCACTAGGACTTTTTTATGATCCAACGCAAAAAGAGCAGTCCCGATCTTCGTGGTGCTTGCGGGATAAGATCGAACATGAGCTTCTTTCTCAAAAAGAATTGCCCCTGTTTTCGCATTCATTAAAATGGCGGATGGAGCGGAAACTGTCACATCTAAAGGCTTTGCACTCAAAGAAATGACGCTCGCTATTGTTAAAAACCAAAATCTCAATTTCACGGCAACTCTCTGTAATCCTTGAAGCAGCTTAATTCAAGCTCTGGGCCCCCGTCAAACGGAATTTATCTTTGATAAACTTGACAACCCTTAAAAAATATACTAGAATGAGGAGACGGTATGAATCCAAGAGGGGACAGATGCTCAATCCAGCGCAAATCGAAGAGGCTTATAAAGAATTCGTTGCGAACTTGCCTACTCTAGTTCATGACGGAATTACTCATATCGATCTCAAATTTCTCCATGACCGAGATCTTTTATCTGGCCTGCAAGAAGATTGCAGCGACCCAGATGATTTAACCCAGTATTTCCACGTCATTGAAAGCGTTGAAAAAGTCACGTTATTCAATGAGCAGTTCATTGTTTGGATCATCCCAAAAATGGAAGGGGATTTGCCAACTACCTATGTGCTCATCGCCCTGAATCATCCCGAAAAAGTGCATCTTGAAATCGTCTTTTTGACAAAAGGGGTCTACAACACGCCTCGGTATGTGCTCAAGGTTCTGCAACATTTTCTCACAGATATGCTTGAAACAGAGGCGACGCTCACCTTGTTCGAGAAGAATGGCTGATATTATTTTTTCACTTTAGGAAAATTTTTTACCAGAAAGAGCGTATTGATATCGCCATCTCGAAAATAGCGGACTTCATCCATGTATTGACGCATCAGATGGATCCCAAGACCGCCTACTTTACGCTCCTCCAGGGGAGCGTGCCGATCGATCTCCGTGGGCTCTCCCAAAGGATCAAAGGGGGGGCCTGAGTCTTTGATTGCGATCTCGACTTTTGCGTTTTCAATGACCTTTATATCGATTTCAATTTTTCCAGGAGCTTTTTTGTAGGCATGATGGATGATATTGACTAGAGCCTCCTCAGAGGCCAATTCGACTTTTCGAATTGTCCCCAAATCAAATCCCAAATGGATCAGCCGGTTGCGGATCCAAAGAAGCATCGGATGAAGCTGGTCTAATTCAGCCAAAAAAACTGAGTTCGTGTTCAAATTAAAATGGGGCACTGGTAAAATTTCTATTTTAGAATGGTTCTACCATTCAGAGGAAATGACGTCGACAATTTTCTGCGCAATTTTGGAATAAAGTGGCTTGAGAGAGGCTTCTTGAGCCGATTCTGTCGATTCGAGCTGGCCCAATGAAAAGGGTAAAACGGTCGTAAAACGACCTTCTGAGTTGATAAATGCAAGATCCTGCAGAGAATCTCCATCGTAATAATCATAATCGGTATCAGCTTCGATCTGGTATGGACCATAGGCGATCCGATCCGAATCCCCTTCATAAAGAATTGCCTCGACAGTCATCCATTTACGAGCTTCCGCTGCCAAAAGATTTTTCTTTATTTTGCTCTCGATTTTCTGCTTATCCCTGCGAAAACCAGTTGTTTCCAAATGAGATTCGATGATTTTTACCTCGAGACGGTAGTCTCCTCTTCGGTGATGCAAAATGGCCATATTCGAGCAGCTCAAAGTTCTTGCAATGGCATTTGTTAAAGACCCATCTTCATCTCCGATGACAAATGGGACCACAATGGTTGGAAGAGCCCCATTGGGAAAGTCGGGCTGCCAGCGATAGCCGCAGCCGCTCAGAATGAAACATAGGAAGAAAATTTTTAAAATTGACCCGTTTATGATCGTCAAATCGCGAGAGCTTTCATGTGGTACAATGGGCACAACGTTTCTAAAGCTGTCCAGAGTCTTGCAGCTTGCCGAGTTTTTCTTTTGCGATCAGCGCTGCTCCCGTATTGGGGTATTTTGCAATCACTTTTGTATAATAGATAATCGATGCGGGAGTCTTTTTAGTTCTTTCAAAAAATTGCCCTGTTTCTAGCAGACTCTTTGCAAAAATTTCCTGCATCTCATTCAGGAGCTTTTCCGCCTCGGCCACGCGGGGCTCACGAGGAAAGCTGAGTCGGAATTTACGTAAATTGACTTCGGCCAAATCGAGAATATCTGGATCGAGATTTTGCGCTTTGCATTCGATCAAATAGATCTTGTTTTTCTCAAGATATCCTTCTGCAGCAAGATCATTTTTGGAAAATCTACGAATGAGGACATCTAAAGTTTCCTGACTCAGTTTGTAATCTTCGAAATAGGTCTGAATGTGGGCTTTAGAAAGGAGAGCCTTCGCTGTGATTTCAGCGTGGGGCAAAGCGGCAATCACTTCATCATAAATTGGAATCGCGGCATCGAAGGCAGGAACCCAGGCAGGCATTTTCGGAGATCCAAACAAGCGCTTCTTTGCCCCTTCAGCATACTGCTCTGCAATCATAAACTTATAGTGAATGGCTTCCTCAAAATGCTTAGGCGACGCGCTGTGATTCAAATAAGCAGTAAAGGCGTCATTGGCATATTCGAGTTGGTTTAACTTGAAATATGCCTCTCCGGTAATGAATGCAGCATCTTCTGCAAAAGGAGTCGTCGGGAAGTTATAAGAGATGATTTCAGCATAATCAATCACATTCCACCAATCATGGGCGATGATTGCCTGCTGGAGATAGCCATTAAATTCTTGAGCAGATGAGGTCTCCGTATCCCATTCTAATTCATGCTCTTCAAGACAAAAGAGGGAGGAAACCGATAGCAAACAAGGAAGAACAAATCTTTTCATGGGCCTTAATCTCAGTAAAAACATCCAGCGTAGGACATGTTTTGGATTCTGTCAACCTTAGGGATGAAGAAGCTTCCTAACGGCGACATAAAATTATTTTAAAAATGTGCAAAAAATATCGAGAATGAAGTTTTAAAAAGCGAATAATGCAGAATTTGTCCATACGAGCATACGCATAAATATATGGCTAAATATATGGATGCTCGGTAATATTTAGAAGTGTGGGAAAAACAACTTTTGAATGGGATCAAAGAAAAAATGAAGCGAATATAGCAAAGCATGGCGTTTCATTCTTTGATGCCCAACTGGCTTTTTTAGATCCGAATCGTATTATTGCTCAAGATCTTGAACATTCAAGAATTGAGGTTCGTTACTACTGTTTTGGCAAGGTTGATGAAACAATTATGACTGTCAGATTTACCTATAGGAATCAAACCATTCGTATTTTTGGCGCAGGTTATTGGAGACAAGGGAGGAAAATTTATGAAAAAGCGCAAAAGTAAATATACAAGTAAACCTATTGGGAAAATTAAAATCGTTGACGACTTTTTGCCCGAACCTAAAGATTTAATTTTAAAGGAAGAAACTGCTAAAATCACTATCTCATTAACTAAGTCAAGCATTGAATTCTTTAAAAACGAAGCCGAAAAATATCACACAAATTATCAAACAATGATTAGAACACTAATCGATAAGTATGCTTCGCGTTATGCTTAGAGTCTGTCCCGCAAAATTTCGCAGATAGACTCTTAGACCTGAAAAATTGGCATTTCAGAAGCAAGCGCCTTCAGCTGATCCTGAAATGCTTTGTCTGCTTTGACGCCCCACTGAGAGTCTACTGAGACGACTCCGAGGTGTTTCTCTCCGCTGCAGAAAAGGATTTCGATCGTCGATTTGCCCGGATGGCTCCGAAAGAGCTCTTTGAGCAAAAGAATCTGGCTCAAGCGGATCCGATCGGCATCCACGCGGAGCTTCAATTTCGAGATTTCTTCTTTTTCTGCCGGCACGGGGGCTTTTTCTTTAGATGCCATTGGTTTACCTGAACCCTGTTTCCATTTTGACTCCGATGTTCTCACCTGAGATTTCAATCGGTCGAAGGTCTCATCGCAGGCTTTGATTCTAGCCTCATCTACCGCAGTCAAATCATCGAGATAGCGGCAGGAGAGCTGGATGGTCTCTTCTTTTCTTTCCAGCTGCAAGATGCCGTAGAGAAGCTGATTTTCGCGCAAAAGCGCTCCTTTTTCCTCGTACATCTCAGACCAAACTGGAAGCTCAAACCGCTCCATCCCGTCGCTGATCGTCAAGATGGCGAATTTTTTTTGGGTCTTGGCTGAAATCTTCATCTGAACGGTCTCAATGACGAATGCAGCGCGCAGGAGCGTCCCATCGGACAGTTTCTCAAAATCCCCAAAGGGGACGCAGGAAAGACGCCCCAAAGCCTTCTTATATCCATCCATCGGATGGCCGGTCAGATAAAAGCCGAGCAGCTCCTTTTCTCTTTGGAAAAGCTGAAGAGATGAAGATTTTTTTAACACAGTCGGCATTTCTGCAAACGCCTCTTCTGTCTCTTCAATCAGAGAAAAGAGGTTCAACACGCCTAAAGATGCCTCTTTTTGATCGCGGGAGGCTTGCTCATACATAGCCTCAACGCTCTCCCGCATCGCATCGCGGGACCACTTTGTAAAATCAAAGGATCCGGCATCAATCAACAACTCAATCTGTTTTTTGCCGACGCGCGTTTTATCTGCGCGCTGAATAAACTCATAAAGACTTTTAAAGGGGCCTTTCTGCTCTCTTTCCTCTGTGACCATGTCGACGACACCTTGTCCCACGCCTTTGATCCCAGACATGGCAAAACGGATTCCCTCCTGAGTGGCTACAAATTCACTCATTGCCTGATTGATATCGGGCGGCAAGATCGGAATATTCATCGAGTGGGACTCTCCAATGAACTTGGCAAGTTTTGTTGTGTCATCTTTATCGCACGTCATGAGCGCGGCCATCCATTCTTTCGGATAATTGGCCTTAAAAAAGGCAGTTGCATAGGAAAGATAAGCGTACGCTGCAGCATGGGATTTATTGAATCCGTAAGAAGCGAATTTTTCGATCTTATCGAAGATGCGGCCGGCAGTTTCTGGCTCAATCTGTTTTTGGGCGCAACCCCCCAGAAATTTCTCCCTTTGGCGTGCCATTTCTTCTTTGTCTTTTTTCCCCATGGCTCTGCGCAAAACATCGCCCTCGCCAAGCGTGTAGCCTGCAAGTGTGCTTGCAATTTGCATCACCTGTTCTTGATAGACCATAACCCCATACGTCTCTGAAAGAACTTCTTTCATGAGAGGGTGGTCAATTTCAATGGTCTCTTTCCCATGTTTCCGATTGATGAACGAGGGGATCATATCCATCGGACCTGGGCGATACAGCGCGCCAACCGCGATGATTTCTTCAAAGGTGTCTATATGGAGCTGTTTTGCAAGATCCTGCATTCCGCCCGACTCGAGCTGGAACACCCCAAGAGTTTTTCCCCGATTGAGCAGATCAAATGCCGCCTGGTTATCCAAGGCCAAACTGCTCCAGTCCAGATTTTTGCCAGATGTGCGAAAAATCGCATCTGTGCATTTCTGCAAAGAAGTAAGCGTCTTGAGCCCAAGAAAGTCGATTTTCAGCATGCCTACACTCTCAACGGGCTTCATTGCATACTGGGTGACCATCATCTCAGAGTCTTTCGCAGTGCAAACGGGGATGTGGTCCGCAATGGGAGTGGCCGAAATAATGAGCCCCGCTGCATGGGTGCTTGTATTTCTAATCGACCCTTCCGCTTTTCTGGCCATTTCTAAAACCGCCCGCGCCTCCTCATCTCTTTCCATGAAGTTTCCCAATTCCGGATCAATCTGAAACGCTCTTTCAAGAGTCATTGTCGGATCTTCAGGGACAAGGGCTGCGATCTCATTGACTTTGACAAGTGGGACATTCAGCATACGGCCCACATCGCGGATCGCCATCTTTGCCTTCATCGTGCCAAATGTGATGATCTGAGCCACTTTTTCTTTCCCATATTTGGCAACTACATAGTCGATGACCTCTTGCCTTCTATCCATGCAGATATCGACGTCGATATCGGGATAGGAAATCCTCTCCGGATTAATGAACCTCTCAAAGAACAGATGAAAACGGAGCGGTTCAATATCGGTGATCCCGGTGAGATAAGAAATAATCGAACCTGCCGCAGATCCACGACCTGGTCCCATGGGAATCTTCCGTTTTTTTGCCCAATCGATGAAATCGTAGACAATCAGCATGTAGTCGACCATCCCCTTTGAAGTGAGGATCTCGAACTCATAGGCAAAGCGATCCCGCACGACCTGAAGAGGATCCTTCCCCGGATATTTGAGCTGAACAGAAGCAAGCCTTTCCGGAGTGTAGCGGATTTCAATTCCCTTTTCACAAAGATCGAATAAAAATTGCTCAGCTGCCTTCAACCGCTCTTTCTTGTCATAGCTTTTTCCCTCCAACGCAGGAGGAATGAAGACCGGATAGTGCTTTGTCTTGAAGTCGAGCTCGCACTTGCATTTTTCACTGATCCGGACGGTTTCTTCGATGGCCCCCGGCAGATCGGCAAAAAGGGCGCGCATCTGATCGGGCGTTTTGAAATAGAGCTCATGCGTAGACATCGCCTCCCGTTTGGGATTGGGAGCCTTATTCTTTGGGTTGCCTGCCGAATCGCGCTCCCAGATTTCGCAAGGCTCTCCCGACTGAATATTGAGGAGGATCTCATGAGCGCGCCAATCTTCCCGTTCGATGTAGTGAATGTCATTGGTCGCAACTAACGCGATCCCCAATTGCTTCGAAAGGGCAATGAGCGTCTCACCTACTTTCAATTGGCCCGCTGTATATTCGCGCGCTCTTTGTACAAGCCAGCTTTCCCGATCCATTGCATCCAATTGAATTTGCGCCTCGCTCAAAGGATGGCGCTGCAGTTCAAAATAGAAGTCTTCGCCAAATTGTTTTTGATACCATTCGATCTCAGAGAGGTAATCCCCTCCTTGAAGAATTTGATGGGCAATCGGTCCATGCATTCCCCCAGAAAGACAGATCAATCCTTCTTTATATTGGGAAAGCGTTTCGCGATCAATCCGCGGTTGGTAGTAGAACCCTTCTAGAAATCCGATTGAGGATAATTTGCAGAGATTTTGGTACCCTAAGTTATTTTTTGCGAGCAAGACAATCGGAGACCCATTGGGAGTTCCCGGGATCCGTTTTTTTTCCAGCCTAGAGCCAGGCGCCATGCAAAGCTCGCAGCCGAGAATTGGTTTGATGCCGGCTGCCTTGCAAGCCTTATAAAAATCAATGGCCCCATAGAGATTGCCCTCATCGGTGATCGCAAGAGCTGGGATTCCCAAAGCTTTTGCCCTTTCTGCAAGGAGAGTGACTGATGCCGTTGAATCGAGAATCGAAAACTGAGAGTGCACATTGAGGGGAATCCAGGTCATAGGGAAAGGGTCCTTTGGGGAAGCTTTTTTAGCGAAGTATACACACAAGATTGATTTTTTAGGCGACTGGAAGAAAGCTGATTTGAGTGATTAAATCATCTCATGATCTAAACGTCGGTTAAAAATTTACCACAGAGACTAAAGAGAAACACAGAGGATTATTTCTCTGCGATCTCTTTAGTCTCTGTGGTAAATTTTTAACCGAGGCTATCCAGCCGGCGCGGGTTCTACGTCGCCCTTTTCTTTTGCAAGGATAGGGTCGTCCTTGGGATTGCTTTTGACGGACCAGAGGGGTAGCATT
>JAZKAZ010000033.1:0-6155 GCA_040388845.1 Chlamydiota bacterium
TCTGATTCTGGGACATTTTTTATCTTTTGAACGGGCAGCTCGACGTAATCCCGGTCCTTCAGGACCGGGTGAAGCGAGCTATCTGTTTATTTACGGCAAGGCACTTGCCGTCCCTTACCGGAGCGGAGAATCTCCTTCCTTCGGAAGGAGTTCTTCAAATACTTGCAGCAGCGACTCATGAACGGATGGAATCTGAGGAAATTCATTCAACAGCTTCGTCACATCGAGCTCATTATTGGATCGCTTTGATTTCAGGATCTTGTCTTGATCTTCAATCGTAAAATTTTTCCAAGTAAAGTAAGGGTCGACGTATTTTTTGTATAGAGCCAAAATCTCGTTATGGGAAATGGCACCAGGGTTTGTGAAATTATAAACGCCGGTGAGACCTTTTAGGGCCATCTCGATGGAAATTGGCAGTAAATCGTCCAATACCGTCACAGAGTTGGGGATATTCACTACATATTCATAACGAGTGATTTTTGTGATGAAATTTCTTGGGTGGAGATCGGTGGAAATAGGCATTCGAAGGCGTAGATTCAAAACATTCGGGTAGGATTGCAGGAGTTTATCCAGCATCCCTTTTGTTCTGGAGTAAAAAGATCCCTCAAAATTTGGCTCATCTTCTTCCTTAAACCCAATTCCGCTGCCGAGTGGGTGTCCGTCGTCATATTCATAGATGCATCCAGTTCCAAATTGGGTCAGATGGATCCCTTTGAGAAAAGCGATGTCGGCCAGATTGAGAGCTCCAATGAGGTTGGCCCGAATGGTTTCTTGTGGGTAGCCTTCACACCAATCGACATTGGGACGCCCCGTCACTCCCGCTGCATTGATGATGAAATCGGGCAGAACCTGTTCGATCTCACGGATCACCTCTTCTCGGTTTTCTAGGCGTGCATTCGCAGAGATCACATTGTGGTTCAGATCTTCTAGAAGGACCACCAGTTTTTGCCCAATCCATCCCGTTTTCCCTCCAAATACTAGGAAGGTATCGCAGGAGCCGAGCATGGGAATTAAAAATAAAAACAGTTTAATAATTTTCAATGGAGCCTCCTTTGATTTCGATCGGGACAAGGGCTTGATTTTCGAGTTTTTTACAAAATAAAGGGTTTTCTAAATACCATTGGATTGTTTTTTTCAATCCTGTCTCGAGATCGGTTGTGGGGTTCCAATGAAGAAGTTTTTTCGCTTTTTGAATGCCTGCGATATGGCACTCTACTTGCCCTGGTCTCTCATCGATGAATTTCAGATGATTTTCGCGAAGATCGAAGTGTCGGCAAATCATTTGGGCGATTTCTAAAACAGAAGTTGCCTTCCCGCTTCCGATGTTGATTTCTTGGTTTTTGATTTTTGAAAAGTCCTTTAAATGAATGACTTGATCCAATGCCAGGCAAAGGTCTTCTACATAAACCCAATCTCTTTTTTGTAGCCCATTGCCGTGGATCGTCAGGGGTTCTCCTTTCATCGCAGATGTAATGAACCGGGGAATCATTTTTTCTAAGTGCTGTCTTGGACCATAGTTATTGAAGGGCCGAATGATGACGGCAGGAATATCATAGGTGCAATTATAGGCGTAGACAAGCCGGTCTGCGGCGGCTTTTGCAGCGGCATAAGGGGATCTCGGATTTAAAAGATGCTTTTCATCCATGGGTTCGCATTCAGCTGTCCCATAGACCTCGGAGGTGGAGATGTGAATGAATCTTTCCACTGTTTGATGGTTTTTTACAAGAGCCATCAGCAAGGCTCGCGTCCCGAGCACATCTGTTTCAAAGAAAGGGAAATCATCTACAATGCTCCTGGAGACGTGAGTTTCCGCTGCAAAATGAACGACATAGTCGGATCGAGCCATCAATTCATTGACTAGAGGAAAATTTACGACAGAGTCATGGACAAATTCAAACCGATCCGATGTTTGAATGGACGCAGGGATATTGTCCATGGAGCCAGCATAGGTCAGCGCGTCGAGAACAATGAAATGGTAGTCTGGATACTTGTTGAACATGTGGACGAGAAAATTACTCCCGATAAATCCGCACGATCCAGTTAAAAAAACTGTTTTTTCGGTTGCGAAAGCATTGAGGGAAAAGAGGAGCAGCAGAATCTGGATGCATTTTTTGATAAACATGAGTTCCTTCCACAGAAATTAAAAAAAATTCATTCGTGCAAGAGAATATTTGATGCAAGAATTTTTCACTAATGCTTTTTTAGAGCCACTTTTGCACGTACCAAAAGGATCCTCTTTTCTCAAATGTTAGGTGAATTTCTCGAGACAGCTGCTCCAAAACTTCATTCACAAAAGGATCTTGTGCGCAATTTCCTGAGAGCATTGAAAAAAGCGGCAAACGGTCATAGAGATCTCGAATATCCCGCTTCAATAGATGACGGGGGTGAGTAAAGTCTTTGACGAAATTATTCAACAGAGAATTTCTATAGTAAGTCAAGTCAAGGAAAATAGCGTAATTGCCTGACAGGCGGCTGAGAGTGTCATGGAATAAAGTTTGAGGTCTGTCGAGAATACAGGGGATGTCGATAACGTGGATTTTCTCTTTATTTTTAACCAAGGATGGATCTTCCCAATATCGATCCAAGGAATGAAAAGTTTCAATATCTAGCCACGGATCGTAGACAGAGATTGAGGAAAGGAAAGAAAACTCTTTTGCCAACTGCAAAGGGCGGGCGGATGTTAAAAAACCTTTGTAAATCAGAGTGGAATATTCGGAAAGAATCAAACGGAGATCGTCTAGATCAGGCTGACTAAATTGGGTTGCCTCCAAACGAGTGAAAAAAGAATCATTGTTTTGGATTTTTCTTTGCGTTTCATGGATGAGCTGAGCCCAATAATCGAAGAACGCTTTTTCCCGTTTTACATTTTTAAGCTCCTGGTATTTACGCTCTAAGAATGGCTGATTGATCTCTTCCCAGTCACTGACGATCACAACGGGGAGTCCCTCATAAATGGGATCGAGAAATGTATGCTCGACGATGGGAATGCAGCTTAAGGCCAATGCTTCCCATGTCCTTACTGAATCCAATTCAAGTCCAATGGGGGAAAGGGCAAAATAAGAAGAGGCCAATTCCTGAAAATATTGAGAAACGGGGACCGGCTCGTATTGCAGGTGACTCTGATTTCTACTGAAGCAATAGGGTGCATTTTCAAACAGTTTTACAACTTTCTGCCGATCGCCATGCATTCTCGGGTAATGATTCATATAAAGAAGGTGTTTTTTTGGATAAGAGGCTGCGGCTTCTTTCGATAAGTTTCCAGCTGCATGGATGTCGAGGGTAAATAAAGAAAAGTCTTGCCCCATAGGGAGTTGAAAAAATTTGGGATGGTGGCTGAAAACAATGTTTCTGCAAAACCATGCGGCCAGTTTCGGGTCGTATAAGAACTTTTTAATCTCAGGTCTGGGGATCCAATCGCCCACGTCGCCAGAAACCAGGATATAAGGGAATTTGATTTGATCGTGTACGTTGAGTGCAAACCAATGCAAATACCATACATTGATATAAACAAGATCTCCTTGTTTCACCAGGTCTGGATCGAACCATTCGGTGTTTTGGTCGATCACGTGGTTGCAGAGGTTGCGAAAGGTGAGACAGCTTATAAAAGGGAGATGGCCGGGGTGGTTTTGCGTGTTTTCTGCATCCTTGTAAAATTGTTCGCGCGGAACTTTTAAGGGGTCTGCAAAAGCGGAGAGGGTAAAAAAACACCCCAGGATCAGGAGTCGATGGCGTTGTTGCATAATTAGCTGCCAGCATATTGTTCTAAACGCCAATAAGTTATCTACCACAGAGAGCACAGAGGACTCAGAGAAAAAGCAAAAAAATGCGCGTTTCTTTGCCTCTGTGCTCTCTGTGGTAGAAACTGATAATGAGCATGTTAGGTAAAATTGAATTACGCAACAACGCTGGAGTCGATTCATAAAAACATCCAAAAGTTGCCGTTGCTATGGACAATCCGATTGTTTTCGAAAGCAAATTGATTGACATCTCTCTGGACTTCATAAGTGTTCCACCCACTTCCGCATGTCAATCCACTATTTTTTATATAAAAGGTCCATGCATAAAGAAGTTCATAAGTGGAAAAATCGTCTTGAGGTCCCTCTAAAAAAATCAGATCTAGGTTTAAGTCGAGCTCTTTCATTTTTCTGGCAGCCTTCAATGGATCCATTTGTACGGGGATCACCCGATCTGTCAATTGAGCGTGGATTGCATTGGATAGGAATTGGAGATATTCGTGTTCATCTGGGCAAGCATCAATGGCAATTATTTTTCCATCGCTTGGGATGAGACTGCCCAAATCGAGGGCTGCTTCCTCAACTGAAGAGCCGATATAAATCACATTTTTTATCTCATGATTCTCAATCAGGGATTCAAAAATAGGGTCATGGGAAATCTCCCGAGGAAACGTCGAGGGAAGAGGTTGTTCTTTGATCGGAGAATAGGGATTGGGAAAAATTTGCTCCAGCAAGAAACTTCTTTTTTGTTTGATCACAGACCAAAAGGAGCCTGTTCTCTCAATTTGGACTTGTTTTTCCTCTCCAAATAATTTGAGCACTTTTTGCACATAAGGATCGTCTCCCATATTGCCAAAAAGAAGCGCGCCGGGAGCGAGGTCGTCGTAGAGATCTTCTAGATCGATTTTTAAACTATGTCTGAAATTACCGATGTGGCAGACAGAGGTTGTGAAAAAAAGTTTTAGAGAGGTTCGATAATAGGTCAAATCGAGAAAAACAGACGCATTTTCTTCGCCTTCGGTTTTTTCGCTAAATTCTTTCTCGGAGGAAATCAGTGAAACCTGGTACTGGAGATATTTATTTTCGCATAGATAAAAAAACATTTTATGGTCGAGCCAAGGATCATACAGCTCAACTTTTTGCGAGGCGAGTGCAGCTACTTGCCAAGGACGCAGCGTGGATAAAAAGCCTTTATAAATCAATGGGGAAGGTCTGCCTTGCAAAATGGTTTTTATCAGTTCCAAGTCTTCTTCCTTAAAGAGCGTGGCTTCCAATTCGGCAAATTCGGTGTGATTATTTCTCACCTTGGTTTGAGTTTTTTTGATGAGATCTTCCCAATAGGCAAAATAGGCTTTATCTCGATTTAGATCTTTTAGCTCCTCATATTTTTTCTCGAGAAGCGGTTGGTCGATCTCTGTCCAATCGTGGACGATGAGGACGGGGAGTCCTTCAAAAAGAGGATCTAAAAAGGTGTGTTCCACGATGGGAATGGAATCAAAGATGAGGGCTTCCCACGTTCGAACACAATCGGTCTCCAATCCAAGCGGAGATAAGACAAATTTAGATGAGGCCATCTGCCCATAAAAAGAGGGTTTGTATTGATAGGTGTTTTGGTGGAGCGAAAAACAGTAGGGTTTATCTGCAAATAATTGGGCGATTTTATCCCTGTCCCCATGAGGCCGTGGGTAAAAATTCATATAGAGGAGGTGTTCTTTGGGAAAAGAAGATTTTATTTCATGAGCCCTCAAAAGATCTTCTACCACCGAGTGATAAAGGAAAAAAAGGCACAGATCCGGTCCCATAGGGATCTGAAATAGTTTTGGATGATTGCTGAAAACCAGATTTCTACAGAACCAGGCAGCAAGTTTTGGATCGTAGAGAAATTCTTTTATTCTAGGGTGGGGAGCCCATGCGCCTACATCTCCTGAAACTAGAATGTAGGGATATTGAATTTGATCGTGGACATTCTCTGTAAACCATTCTAAAAACCACATATTGAGATAAATGAGGTCGCCCTGCCGGACATCATCTGGATCAAACCACTCTAAGTTCTGATCAATGATGTGATCGCAAATATTGCGAAAGGATAAATGGCCGATGAAGGGGGCGAGTCCCGGGTGATCGGACGAGGCTCCCTCACCGTAGAAATCTTTTGCTGGGACTTTAATTAGAGCGGCGTTGAGCTGAAGGGCGCAAAAAAACAAAAGAACTTTAATTTTCACTTGTGACCGGCTTTAATGCCTTTTTGAGCTCAGCTTTGTCGATTGTAGCAATCCAAATTTCATGGTCGTCTTTTCCATAAGCTACATAGATGTAAGGATCTGCAACAATAAACCCCCCGGGGAAAATGACCCTTTTTTCATACGCTGATTGAGAATAAAACCCTTCCGCAACGATTGGGAGCGGAGTGAACTTTTTCAT
>JAZKAZ010000034.1:0-4270 GCA_040388845.1 Chlamydiota bacterium
TGCCACGGCATTAAAATCTCTGCGGCTAATTGATTTGCCATAGCTTCATCCCTATTACTTAAACCACTTCTATAGAGCGCATCATCTGTAATGCCATCGCCAATACTTGGTTTATGCAAAATAAAATGGGCTAATTCATGGGCAATGGTAAAACGCTGTCTCACCAATTTATGCAATGCATTGATAAAAATAGCGTAGCCACTTCCTCCTCCCCGCTGCTCGTCCTTGATAATTTGGCCACTCAGTAAATCTGGCCAATCTTTTGTCCTATATACTTTTATTCTTAGTTCGTGCGCGATTCCTAGAATATTCACAGGAGGTTTTGTTTGATATTTCCTAATAATATCTATTGCTCGGATATCCGATAAATCGTCCATTTTATGACGCATCTCTATTCCTCCAAACCATTCAAAACTTCTTCTATTCTAATCTGGTCAAATAGCTTTTTTTCATTTTTTTTTGGCGCTCTTGACATCTTCAAATCTACCAGCATTTCTGATATCCGTTCCGGACCCAATTTTTCAATTTGTTCTTTTACTAATTTGGGAATTAGATCATTCATTGCTCTTTCGGTTTTTTCTTCAGCTATCCTTTCAGCCGTTCTTCTGATCTCAATTGTACCCAAAAAATCCAAGGATCGCTAAAAAAATACTGAACAGGACAAGATGTATTTGCAGTATGGCATTATGGTTTGCCTGCGCCGCAAGGAAATCTGAATTTGAAAAGGCAATGATTGAATCTAGGACAGGAGAAGTATACCGGTACCAAAAACATGATAAAAAGATGAGGCTTATCGAGGTAAGCAGGATATTGAAGCGAATGAGATATTTCATGTCGCAACCTGTGAAATTTTTAAGAGAATATATCATATTTTGTAAAATTTTTTATAGATAAAAGAAGCCGGTAGAGGAGTCGATTGCCGGGCTCCGCTATGAATACGTGCAAATGATCTATTTATTTACTGAGGGATGACTTAATGAATTCCGCCTCAAGCCAATAGTCAATATAATGAATTTTCCCTTGAGCGTCTGCTGGGTGCTTTTGTAAATAACTGGCAATGATTTCGTCCAAGAATTCTTTGTGTTTTTCTTGAGGAAGGATCTTTAACTGTGGCATCCACCCGGTGATCCACGCGGCAAAAGCTCTGCTAGTTGGAAATACTTCATCGAGCGCAACCACTTCCATCCGCTTAAGCACCAATTTGGCAGATTCGGCCTGACTTGCAAATTTTGCAGGCGTCACAAGAGAAAAAGGATTTGTGAAGTGCGCAAAGTAACTGGACCATTTTTTGGAACTGACGACTGTTTTTATGGCATCGTCTGCCCGCTCGCGTCCATGATCGGGGTAGAAATAAATGAAGACCCTCCCGCCCGGCTTCAGACTTTTTTCAATTTTTTGCAGCGCTGTCAAATGATTGGCAACCCAATGGAAGCAGCTAAATGAAAGGACCAGATCGAATTCTTTTTCAAATTCAAGACCCATGGCGTCCTGTCTTGCAAAGGAGAGATTTTTTATGTGGGTATTTTGCAAAAGTTTTTGCGCCTCCAGAAGCATCGAATCAGAAACGTCAATGCCGACCACAGATCCTTGAGGAACAGCTTTTGCAATCAATGCGCTGACTCGCCCGTCGCCGCACCCAATATCTAAAATCCTCTCATTTCCTTTCAGCTGCAGTTTTTTGATATAGGCGGTTGCCCACTGGTACTGCAGTTCAGAATTTTTCGCATACTGTTCCCCGTCAAAGTGTCCCTTTTGAAGAACTCCTTCCTGCAAGGAAGGAGTTTCTCCGCTCCGGTAAAGGGCGGCAAGTTCCTTGCCGCAAATGGACAGAGAGCTCGCTTGACCCGGACCTGTTGGACCGGGATTGCGCTGAGCTGCCCGTTCAATCGGGTCTGCAGCAAAAAGGGAGACTCCCAAACTCAAAAGAGTGAAACCGAATGTTTTTCTATTCCATTTCATTTTTTTTCCTAGTGACTGTCTAAACCCACCATGCACAAAAGAAAATAAAGATCATACCGAAACTATTTGAAAATTTGGTTTCGGGCTGCGCCATAATATAGCCTTTTTGAAAAACCCTTGGGAAAATTCCCAAGAATCCACTAGGATGTTCGATCTTTCTTCACATTCACCTAAACTGAGGTTTTCATGAAACGACTTTTCACTGCTGTAAGCTTGATATGTTTGGGCATTTGCCTTGAGGCAAAAGTTGTCCAGTTGACTCCACCGACTTTGAATTCTGAAACGATTTGCGAACAGATCGTCTGCACGCGGCCGATGCGAGAGGGAAAATTCAATATTTCCACAGAGAGTTTTGGAAATAAAACGCTCGTAAATTGTTACGGAATGGGTGGATCTGGCTGGACCACTTTGTTTGGATCCGTTGGCAAAGCGATCGAATTGTTTGAGCAGGAAAATAAAGATAAATCGATCCCGATTCGGATTGTGGGCTCAGGATGCATGGGACTTACCTCTGCCATTGAACTTTCTCAGAGGGGATATAATATAGCGGGAATCACCACAAAAAGCCTCTATGATATGCCCTCTTGGCGCGCAGCCGGCTACTTTGCTTTAGTCTCTGTGAAAACATCTCCCGAAGAGCAGGCAAATCTAGACAAAATCGGAATGGATACATTCCTCACATACCAGCAAATTGATCAGGGAATGCACTCCTATATCGCAAAAGAAGCCGTCCGCTTTATCCCTGTTTATTGCAGCGAAAACACAGACAATGGATTAGAAAATCTAGAGGAAATGGGATTGATTCCCTCTCACGAAGAAGTGACATTGGATTTTGGCAATGGAGTGACCCATCCAAACTATCATGCGTACATGACCTACTTTCTGGATACAACCAGTCTGATGCAGCAATTGACTCGGGAAGTAGAAAGACTCCAAATTCCAATTGAATTGAAAGAAATTCAATCCTTTGATGAACTCCAAGAGGAAATCATCTTTAATTGCACAGGAATGGGCGCACGTGAGTTAAACGGCGATTCCAAAATGATCCCTGTCCGAGGCCATTTGATTGCTCTCAATGAAAAATCGGGAATCCAGCACATGGACTACATGATTTATACGACAGTTACGCAAGATGACAGAGAAGAATATATCTACATGTTTCCTAAAACGATCTCAATTACTCCAGACCATATCCAAGGAGTTCCTTGCAGGTCAGTTTTAGGGGGCACATTCATTCCAAACGTAGACCAGTTATCCCTAAAAAAACAAGAGGAGCTAGATATCCGAGAATTTCAGCAGATGCTCGATCGCAATTCTCTTTTCTTTACAGGAGAACTTTTCCAATCAACCAATTGAAGCTTAGTATTTAAGGGGACAGGCACTGTCCCCTTTCGATATTTTTTGCGTAAACCAAATCTCTCTTGTACTCTGTGCTCTCTGTGGTTAAAAATTTTTCATAAGCCTGTGATATTACAAAGTTTTGGAAAAATTTTTAACCACAGAGTACAAGAGAGATTCGGTTTATGGCCTTTCAGATGGCTTTTAGGCTCTGCCTGCGAAATGTTTAATAGCTAGACTTTAAGACTCGCGAGCTGCGCACAACCCCAAAAGCTTACCTTCAAAATAGGCAATGGTGGCCTTCAGTCCCTCTTCAAGAGAGACTCTAGGCTCCCAGCCCAAAAGATCCCTTGCCTGGGAAATATCGGGACGTCTTTGCTTAGGATCATCTGAAGGAAGCGCCTGTTGAATGAGAGGAGATTTAGAACCCGTTAAGCGAATCACTTGATTTGCTAGATCGAGCACCCGAAATTCAGTCGGATTGCCAATATTGACTGGCCCTGCAATAGAATCGGGGGTATTCATGAGCCGGATCACTACTTCAATGAGATCATCCACGTAGCAAAAAGACCTGGTTTGACATCCATTGCCGTAGAGAGTCAGCGGTTTTGATTGGAGCGCTTGGACGATGAAATTGGAGACAACACGCCCATCATTGGGGTGCATGCGAGGCCCGTATGTATTGAAAATGCGGGCGACTTTGATTCTCACAGAATTCTTCCGCTTGTAATCAAAAAAAAGGGTTTCCGCGCATCTTTTCCCCTCATCATAGCAAGATCTGATTCCGATGGGATTGACATTGCCCCAGTAATCCTCTTTTTGCGGATGGAGGTGGGGATCTCCGTACACTTCACTCGTCGATGCCTGAAAAATCTTGCATTTGAGCCGTTTGGCAAGCCCGAGCAGATTGAGGGCGCCCAAAACACTCGTCTTGATTGTCTGGATTGGATCTGCCTGATAGTGGAGCGGAGAG
>JAZKAZ010000035.1:0-3074 GCA_040388845.1 Chlamydiota bacterium
AAATAGCTCTTTAACAAAGAAATTAACTTCAATGGGAGCCCCTCTAAAGTCCCCTCTTCAGGAATGCAGGCCAGTTCCGGTGGATAAAGAAATTCATTACCCGAAAGATTAATGTCTTTGATATTTAATAATTTTTCCATAGATTTAGGCAATTGGGTCAGCAAATTGTCCCTAAGATCGATGCTTGTCAGTTTTTGCAATTGACCCATCTCTTCAGGAAGTTTGTCCAATCCCATTCCCCCCATGTCAAGCTCTTCTAAATTTGTTAAGCTCCCAAGAAAAGATAAATTTTTGCCTGGGTTTTCTACGATATTCTTTCAATCTTTTTAGATTTCGTAAAGATTCAGGAAATTCGGCAAATTTATTCCTTTTTAAGCACAGCCTCTCTAGTCCAGTTAACTCCCCAATGAACGTGGGGAAATGGCTCAGATGGAAATGCTCAAAACGAAATAATTTTAATTTTTGCAATAGCTGAAGAGAGCTCGGAAAATAAGAAGAATTTTGATTATAAAGAACTGTAAAATCCTCACCATCCACCTCCTCTCCATCGTGACAACTTAGCTCCAGATATTGTAAGTCCGTCAAGTTGCCCATTGAACTCGGCAAGAAAAGAAGTTTGTCGTTTTCAATAGTGATTTTTGTTAATTTCCTCATTTCACCGATCGAAAAGGGCAATCCAAGAAGCCCCACTCCTATTAATTCAATGGATTCTAAGTTGATTAATTTTCCAATTGAATTCGGCAATAATTTAAGGCTTCTCGAAACTTCTCTGGACTCATCATCAGGATATTTCCCATAAACCATTCCTATTGCACAAAATGAGAGCCTTTTCAAATTTTTCAGCAGGCCGATGCAACGAGGAAGAAGCGTGATTCCAGTGCCTGTCATAACTGAAAATGAAGGCCCTACATCGCTTCGTATATCTAACTCTGTGATTCCGTCTAAAAATTTAGAATTCTCTTCTCGTTTCATCCATTCATTTATCTGATCTGCTATTAAAATTGTATCAGAATAAGGATCTAAATCATCTGATAATTGATTAGGGTGATATAAAATATTGAAAAAGGCTCCTTTTAAGTCGCTTTCTAAATCGATTGTTTCCAAGCTTGCTTTAAACTCTTCATTAAACTTTAAGGTGCATATTTCCTCGAGGATAGAAAACAGCCGAATGATATTTCTGGATTCAATGATTTTAAAATTTTCTAAAGGAGATTCCCGATTTTTAAGTTTTTCAATAATGGAAATTTCACGCAGTTGATTCGTGAGCTTTTGGACGGCTGAACTCTTCTCTAGATCTGTTGCCAAAGGCTCAAGAATCAAATAGTCCATTACGCCTGATTTTTGACTCCGAATCAATTCATTTCCTGAATAAAACCCTGGATGCACCACATGTACCAGAGCACTCAACGCTGCAGGATGCCCCATATAAGAAGAGATTATATTAAAAAGACCGCCGACTCTTAAAAAAACTTCCTTTAACCCCTCATCCATAACGAACCCCTCATCCGTAGCAGATATAGGTTCTTGCATTTGTTCCTCAATAGAGCGCACAATTCTTAATCTTTCAGAAACATGGTTGGCGTTTAAAAGCGCCTGTTTTTCTTGCAAAAGCATGACTTCATTTTCTTTTTCAGAAACCGGGCTATGCATAATGCAACCTCTCAATCGGACAGAGCGATCACTGGGTTCTTTTATTTTTCCACTTATTTCTAAAAATGCATCAAATGAATTTTTCATTTTTATTAATGTTTCTGTACTTACATTTTCTAAGCCAAAATTCTCCCTTGCCTCAAGGGATTCCATTTGACGCTTTAAATAATTAATATAAAGACTCGATGATACTGACATAAAAGATCCTATTTTTTATTTAATATATAATAAACCATTTTATCATTATATTCAATTAAATTTACTATTCAATTATTTTATTCAATGGGCTTAGGAACTGTTAAACAATAAATTAAACCATTTCACCGCGCGAAATGGTTTAATTTATTGCTTAACAGTTCCTTAAATTGAGACGTTGTTAGATAGCTAGTATATTGACCTGTTTATGATCGTTCAACCCCGGGGCTTTGACGCGCTCAAACATCAAAACTTTTATGGTTAGGTACTAGCGTAGCGAGGAACAGGCCGGGTTCATTTGGAAAGAAGAGAAGGATCATCTCAGCTTTGGCCATTTTTCAAAGACCAAAGAGAGATGACCTCTAGAGCTTAAAAATTAGAGAGCGAATTTTCTGTCGAGATTTTTTGTTTTTTAGAATTTTCTTGCTCATCGCTTCTTTCAATGGATCTTTTTGCCTGTTCCTTAGACTTCTCCCATTCTGAAAAAACCTCGTCTTCAATCTCATGTTTCTGGGCAAATGATTTCATTCCTTTCAAGATTTGAGACTGAGTCATCCAAAGAACATCGCTATTGGCTGGATCTACAGTGTGAGGATTATAAAGGAGCTCCATACTCGCAGCCTCGTAACATTCCTTCTCAAAGTCCTTCAACCCTGGTTTCCCATAAAGGGTGAAGAGGTTGACTAAAAGATCTAGAGTTTTGGCTGTTTGATCTTGCGGAATCTCAGAGACCGGAGGCAAAAACTTCTCCAACAAATTAATTAACTTATGCGGAGTTTGATCTGCATTCCAGTCTGCTGGAAGGGCGGCTAATTCAGGCGCGTAAATCAATTCGTTACCCGAAAGTTCAATTTTTTCGATCGGTAACCTTTCCATAAAATTGGGCAATTGGGTCAGACAATTACTATCTAATTTGATGATTGTTAGTTTTTGCAATTGACTGATTTCTTCAGGAACTTTATCCAATTTCATTCCTTCCATGCAAAGTACTTCTAAATTTGTTAAGCTCTCAATAAAAGATAGATTTTTGCCTGAGCTTCCTGAGATATCCAATCCTTTCAAATTTTTTAGATTTCGTAAAAATTCAGGAAATTCGACAAATTGATTCCCATCTAAGATCAGTCTCTCCAATCCAGTTAATTCTTCAATGAAAGCAGGAAACTCTTTCAGATCGAAAAAATTAAGACAAAGTACTTTTAATTTTTGTAATAGCTGAAGAGACTTAGGAA
>JAZKAZ010000035.1:3084-12594 GCA_040388845.1 Chlamydiota bacterium
GAGAAGAATTTTGGCTGTAAAGAATCTCTTTATTCTCTGGCTTTTGACAGGCCAGATCCAGCTTTTCCAAATCCGTCAAGTTGCCTATTGAACTCGGCAATAAAAGAGGTTTGTCATTTTCAATAATGATTTTTGTTAATTTCCTCATTGCACCGATCGAACAGGGCAGTCCAAGAAGTCCTGCTTTCTTTAATTCAATGACTTTTAAATTGGTTAATTTTCCAATTGAATTCGGCAATAATCTAAGGCTTCTCGCAAATTCTCTGGATTGTTCATCAGGATCCTCCATATAAAGCTCCGCTCCATCTCCCTCTAGAGAAAATGAGAGCTTTTCCAAATTTTTCAGCAGGTCTATGCAACGAGGAAGAAGCGTCATTGGAGGGGCTATCATAGAAGAATCGGTTGTTATCCTTAGGTCTGTAATTCCGTTTAAAAACCTAGCACTCTCTTCTTGTTTCATCCATTCATTTATTTGATCTGCTATTAAAATTGCATCAGAACAAGAATCTAAACCACTTAACAAAAGATCAGCGCTATGTAAATTACTGAAAAATAGTTCTCTAAATTTTCCTTCTAAATTGATTTTTTCCAAGCTTACTTTAAACTCTTCTTCAAACTCTTCTGCAAATTCTGACTTGTATATTTCCACTAGGATAACAAACAGTCGAATGATGTTTCTGGATTCAATTATTTTAAAATTTTCTAAAGGAAATTCCCGATTTTCAAGATTTTCAATAATGGAAATTTCACGCAGTTGATTTGTGAGCTTTTCGACCGCTGCACTCTTCTCTAGATCTGTTGCCAAAGGCTCAAGAATCAAATAATCCATTACGCCTGATTTTTGACTGCGAATCAAATCATTTGCTGGATAGAACTCTTTGCGCACCACATGTGCCAAAGCTGTCGCCACTGCAGGATGCGCCATATAAGAAGAGATTATATTAAAAAGACCACTGATTCCTAAGATTGCCTTGAAACCCTCATCGTTGGCAAATGCCAAAATAGGCTCGTTGCTCCATCTCTGTTCTCCTTCAATCCATTCTGTAGCTGACATGGGTTCATACATTTGTTCTTCGATAGAGCGCTCAATTTTTAATCTTTCAGAAATATGATCACTGCTTAACAGCGCTTGCTTTCCTTGCAAAAGGATTAATTCTCTTTCTTTTTCAGCAACCAGATCATATATAATGCAGCTCCCAAACTCTCCAGAATAATCTTTGTTATTATCAGAAAAACTTTTTTTCATTTCTTCAGTTATTTTTAAAAAATTATCAAATGAAATTTTCATTTTTTCTAATATTTCTCTACTTACATTTTTCAAACTAAATTTTTCCCTTACTTCATGGAATTCTGCTTGACACTTTAAATAATTGCTATAAAGACTAGGCACTGACATAAATTATCCTTTTATTTTATTTAATACATAATAAACCATTTTATAATTATATTCAATTACAATTGCTATTCAATTATTCACTATAACAACTGCCAGGCCCGTTGCGCATTGTCATCAATAGGAGCGCCTGTTAAGTTTATTTTTATGAAAGGAATTTTTTGGCTTTTCCCTTTTGCTTTCAGCATTGCTTTTGGCGCGGAACAAGCACCGACGCCTCCAGATAAAAATCCACGGCCTACCCTCCAAAATTTCCGGGATTTCAATACATTTACCTCTTTGGATTTTACCTACTGGAAATTCACTGCGCCTCGTCTTGCCTTTGGCAGAGACGGCGTTGGAGTGACCAACACACCCGTCCCTCAAGAAATTGCAATTGGAGCGCCTGGCACTGTGTTCCTTCCGAATTATAAATATACGCCGGGATACAGAGTGGGCCTGGGCTTTCGATTTGGAACAGATAAAGCCTACGATCTCACTGCGCGGTATATTTGGTTTTACACGAATCCGAAAAGAGACCTTTCCCAAGATCACTTCTCAGGCCCTTTTCTCCCCGTCAACTGGCTTGCGAGCGCAAATCTCAACTCCTCAACTTATAGGAGAGCCAATGTCTCTTTTCAGCTCCATTACCACCTTTCTGAAGTGCAGTCGGGCTACACGTTTGGAGTCTCTCGCTTTTTAAGTTTGCGTCCCTATATGGCGCTCACCAACTACATCTTGGATGCGACTTATCATTTGCGATATGAATTCACCGATCCTATGGATGTTTTTGAAATTGCGATCAAGGAAACGGCTAGTTTTGCCTGGTCGCTTGGACCCAAAATTGGATTAGATTTTTCGTGGCTTCCCACCAAATATTTTGGGATCTATTGCAATGTGAGCTGGACACACCAAGCAGTCCAGCTAAGTATGCATACAAAGCAAACGAATTGGCGGCCCGGATTCGGAGAGCCTTTGGTGATCCAACGGGGGAAAAGCAGCCAGCTCCGATCTGCGTCGGGAACCGGCCTAGAGATCGGCCCTACCTGGGATCAGTGGTTTGCGCAGGATAGGTATCATCTTCAATGGAGAGTCACCTGGCAAACCTCTACACTGCCCGAGACGTATGTTTCCTTGCTCAACAGCAACAATACGGATCTGGGGCTTGGGATAGAGCTTCGAGGGGTTAATTTCAGGGCTCTATTCGAGTTTTAAATATTTTCCTTTCAGAAATTATAATTTCTTTAACTCATTCAAATATAAAAGACATTAACTATCAATGACTTATAACTGTCTACTAAATAGATTAATTTACAGTAATTAAACTTTATTATATAATAAATACAAACTTATTAAATAAATGAGGAGAAAAAATGTCAACAACAGCAATTGAGCTCAAAAGCTCTAGTTCAAAAAACCCTTCTTATACACTGCCAAAATCTGCCTTTGTAGATTCTAATTGCGAGAAAGTATCGGAGCTAGCAACCAAATATATCAAAAATGGATACCAATTGTACTTTATTGAACAGCGCCCAGACAAGAACGGCACTATTCACTACACATATCACCCTAAACTAGGTGATCAAGCAATCGAGCTGGATAAGCCGTTGCCTAAACAACAAATTGCCGTCCTGGTAGAAGATGGGAAAATCCCTGCAGAAAAAAATTCCGTGGCAGCTCACGATGTTCAACTAAATGGCACTATATACACGATTTTGAGCCCAACCTTTGGTTCTTACTCTACTTTTGAGCAAGTGTTGTCTCGCCTTCACGCTTACAATGATTCTCACCAAGACCTTCAAGCAAAGGAAATCTCTGTCATATCGACAAGCACTGTTAAAAACCGCCCCCGAGGCCAAGACTTCATAGTAGTGGAAAGTTCTTCCTCTCTGGGCAAAGAGACATCACCTAGTTGTGTGATCTCTTAACTGCCTCAACCAAACAGCGGACTGCATTCACTGGGACATCGGGTTTCACCCCATGTCCTAAATTCACAATGAATCCAGGATCTCCGTCCATTGAATTCAAGAGTTCTTCCACTCCCTGTCGAATGACCGGCAACGGCGCATAAAGTAGATCCGGATCTAAATTACCCTGGAGCGCAATTCCTTGAGGAATTTGAGCTCGAAGCAAGGAGAGAGGAGTTTGCCAATCAAAGCTGATGCACGATGGCTTTAGGCTCGCTAGCTCTTC
The DNA here is from genome assembly GCA_040388845.1 of Chlamydiota bacterium. Classification (GTDB taxonomy): domain Bacteria; phylum Chlamydiota; class Chlamydiia; order Chlamydiales; family SM23-39; genus JAZKAZ01. Next base: position 6,650 of record JAZKAZ010000035.1, read on the forward strand.
TACTCGGAGACAAGCTCCCCTCATAAACAAAATCACCGGCACCGAAACGGCCTCCGCTAATCTTTTGAGATACGGGACGCAGAATTTTTGGAAATGGTGTTGTGATAAGACGTGAGCCCAGGAGTCGAAAATTTGGATGGCATCTACTCCCGCATCCACTTGCATTTTGAGGTATTCAATGGAACTTTGGGTGATTTTTTCCAGCAGCTGTTCAAAGGTTTTTGGATTTTGGTAGAGCCATTTTTTGGTAAGTGGGAGGTCTGAGCCGCTGTGTTTTTCTAAAAGATAGCTTGCGACAGTAAATGGGCCTCCGCAAAAGCCGATCAGCGGCACTCTCAATTGGGGCTTTGTGATCCGGATAGCCTCTTGAATGGGGCGCAGAATATGCCTTACATCACCAACTCGAAGTCCTGTTACAGTTTCGCTTGTGACAAGAGGCTCGATTTGGGGACCTTCCTGAAACGCAAGTTTGAGTCCGAGGGCAAGTGCAATCACTGTGATATCGGAGAAAAGAATAGCCGCATCCACTCCGATGAGATCTACTGGAAGGAGCGTGATGCGCGCTGCTAATTCTGGAGTAAAAAAAAGATCTCTCAATGTGTATTTTTCTCGAAGGGCCCGATATTCAGGCAAATACCTCCCCGCCTGGCGCATAAGCCAGACGGGCGGGCGCCCCTGATTCTTGGAAAGGAGCGCCTCGAGGACCTTTGAGTTTTTTTCATTTTGCATTGAGCAATCGCTCAACAATTGCATCCACTGTAAATCCAAAATGCTGTGCAAGATCCGCTGCTGGCGCTGAATGTCCGAACCCTTCCATGCAAATGGCAATCCCATTGAGGCCGATATATTTATGCCACCCAAATTCAGAGGCAGCTTCAATTGCGACTCGGATGCCGAGATCGCCGCCTACAATCGATTGTTTATATTCCTCAGATTGTTTTTCAAAAAGAGCCCAGCAAGGCATTGAAATCACCCTCACCTTTTTGCCGAGAGTCTCAAGCTGATGCGCGGCGTCAAGCGCCAAAGATAATTCAGAGCCGGTGGAAAAGAGAGTGAAATCGGGAGTTCCCTTTTCCTTTTTCACGATATAGGCGCCTCGCGCCATCCCCTGCTCATGGGGAATATTCGTTGGATTGAGATCCGGAAGATTTTGACGCGAGAGGACAATTGCGGTGGGCCCTTTATAGCGAAGAGCGGAAATCCACGCTTTTCTCACTTCGTGCGAATCAGCGGGCCGAATTACGTGCAAATGGGGAATGGCTCGAAGGGCAGCTAACTGTTCGATCGGTTGATGGGTTGGGCCATCTTCTCCTAAGAAAATCGAATCATGGGTGAATTGATAGATCACATGATAGGGAGAGAGCGATGCGAGCCGGATCGAGTTGCGCATATAATCGGAAAAGGTGAGAAACGTGCCGCAAAAAGGCTGGATCATCCCCGTCAAGGAAAGGCCGTTTGCAATCGTTCCCATGGCAAATTCACGCACTCCATACTTGATGTTCCTGCCTGTGAAATTGCCGGGTGTCACTAGCCCTAAATCTTTCATCATTGTCAAATCGGAGCAAGAAAGATCCGCAGAGCCGCCAACGAGCTGCGGGAGAACTTTTCCCAATGTCTGTAGACAAATTTGAGAAGAGGCCCTGCTTGCCATCGGCGACTTGATCTCGATTTTGTTTAGAATTTCTTCTAGATCTGAGGGAAGAGCGTGGGATTGCATCTTTTCGTATTCCGCTGCCAAATCGGGATAGGCGTGCGCCCATCTGCGGAAAAGCTCTTTCCACTCTGTTGAAAGCGCCGTATCTTTTGCAATTTTTTGATCAAAGAAATTGCGGACCGATTGAGGAACGTAAAATTCCTCCTTGGGAAGCCCTAGCGCCTCTTTTGTAGCGGCAACTTCTTCGGCTCCAAGCGGCGAGCCATGCACTTTGTGCGTCCCTGCCTTGTGAGGAGAGCCCTTTCCGATGACTGTGCGTAAAACGATGAGAACTGGACGCGCTTGTTCTTTCCGAATCTCTCCAAAAACAGCCTCCATCCGATCGAGGTCATAGCCATCTATATCGTATACATCCCAGCCGTAGGATTTATAGCGCATTTTGGTGTCTTCAGAACAGCATTCAGAAAGAGGACCGTCTAGGCAAATATTGTTGGCGTCGTAGATGAGGACAAGATTGTTCAACTTGAGATGACCTGCAAAAGAGGAGGCCTCCGAGGAGACTCCTTCCATGATGCAGCCGTCTCCTGCGATGCAGTAGACTTTACTCGTAAAAAGGGGATATTCTTCGCGATTGAATTTGCCAGCTAACATTTTAAGGCCGAGAGCCATGCCGACCGCGTTTCCGACTCCTTGGCCGAGTGGACCTGTGGTCGCCTCAACTCCGTCTGTGATCCCATATTCGGGATGTCCGGGCGTTTGCGAATTGAGCTGGCGGAATCGCTTAATCTCCTCTAAGGAGAGGTTGAAACCTGCTAAATGAAGGCAGGAATAGAGCCACATGGAGCCATGGCCCGCGGATAAAACCATCCGGTCCCGATTGATCCATTTGGAATGTTTTGGATCGTGTTTTAGAAATAGGCCATACAAAAATGCGCCGAGCTCGGCGCAGCCCATGGGCATGCCCGGATGGCCAGAATTTGCCTTTTGCACCGCGTCCATCGAAAGTTGTCGAATGGCGCCGGCGATCTTGCCGAGCTGCTTCCTAAGATCCTCGTCCATAAAAAAATTCCTTTTCTTTCATTCAAGGATCTTATTTTGATTGAGACGCCCCTATCCCTGCAAGAAGAACCTGATTTTGAGAGTGAAGACTCTCAATTTTAAACAAAATAACTACACAATAAACAAAAATTTAATTATTTAATAAAAAACAATAAATATGTTATAATTATAAATTATTAACAACTAATTACAAATATATATGATTTTCCAAAATATCTGGCTCAAAACTAAATTCGCCCTTTTGGGCAGTGGGATTCGAAATTTTTCCGAAGGAGAATGCAAAAAAGGAGCCGTTCAAATTGCTTTGGGATCGACCGCTCTAAATACCTTAGGATCAGGATTAGACTTCGAACTCCTCAAAACTTCAGGTTTTTTATCCATCATCGCATCTGTTGGATTTCTTTCCAGCGGGTTTATGAATCTTAAGCGAAGCGCCTGGAAAAAGGGAGCCGTACAATTATTTGCTGGAATTCTCGCCACCCTCCCTCTTTGCGCCACAAGCGGTAGAGCCGTAGAAGAATTATTTCCCTCGATGGTGCTAGCAGGAGTCGTCTCTGCGATCGCTGAAGATCTGTGGAATCACAGAAAAGCGATTGGCGATTCTTTAATCCACACAGCAGATGCGGCAGGTAGAATCATCTCGATTTGCAAAAACTTCAGCTCTAATCAGACAATCAATCGTTTGGCCGCCTGCGCTTTCAGTCTTCCTTTATTATATAGCACCTTTACAATTGGTCCTATTTTGGAAGAAGGAATCGGGATTTGTCTTCCCGCGCTATTTCCTCGTGGCACAAAAGAATTTTTTAGACATGTCGCCAAAAACTATCTCCCGGCGACAAGATTTTTTCCCAGCAATAATGCCTCAACAATCGTACATTCTGTTATTTTGGAAGAACTTGACTTTAGAGTGTTGTTTCAAGAAATTTTTCTAAAAAAAATTCCAAAAAACCTGATTCAAAAAATTAGCCCAAACCATGCCTCCTTGACAAATCACATCCTTGCCAGGATCGCGCGCGTTGCAACATCTTCTCTTTTCTTTGCTTTGTACCATCCCCAAGTCTACAGTTGTCTAAATCCCCGTTTTACCACTTATTTTATGGGAGGGGTAATTTTTGGAACTTTCCAAGAAGTATCAGGACATCCGCTCTATAACACCCTCGCTCACATCATTCATAATTCCGTAGCATATCATTTCTATTTCAAGAATTGACCCCTGTCTCTTCATTGACTTAAGCCCCCCGCTTTCGGTAAACTTAAATCCTTTACTTGAGGATCTATGCTCTCACAAACCTTGCGCCGCAATTTTTTAAACTATTTTAAAACGCAGGGGCATGCAATCGTCCCCTCCTCCCCAGTCGTCCCTCACGATGACCCCACCCTCCTCTTCGTCAATGCGGGGATGAATCAATTCAAGGATGTCTTTTTAGGCAAATCGAAGAGAGACTACACGCGGGCAGTCACCACCCAAAAATGCATTCGGGTGGGTGGCAAGCACAACGATCTCGACAATGTGGGACACACCTCCCGCCATCTCACGTTCTTTGAGATGCTCGGCAACTTTTCTTTTGGCGATTATTTTAAAAAAGAGGCAATTGCCTACGCCTGGGACATGGTTGTCCAGGTATACGCCTTTGATCCGGAAAAAATTTGGGTCTCCGTTTACAAGGATGACGACGAGGCATTTGCCCTCTGGGAAAAACACCTCCCCTCCAACCGGATTGTCCGTTTTGGAGAAAAGGAAAATTTTTGGACAATGGGCGACACCGGTCCCTGCGGCCCTTGCTCCGAGCTCCTTTATGACCGGGGAGAAAAATATGGTCCTGCCAGCAGTCCAAAAGAAGATTTTTCGGGCGAGCGGTATCTCGAATTCTGGAATCTCGTCTTTATGCAGTTTTCTAAAGACGCCTCTGGGAAAATGGAGCCCTTGCCTAGAAAATCGATCGACACCGGATCGGGCTTAGAGCGAGTGGTCTCTTTGAAAATGGGCGTGGACGATGTGTTTCAGACCGATATTCTCCGAGCTCTGATTGCTCAGGTAGAAGAAATTTCGGGCAAAAAATACGATCCGCAAAATACGCTCTTGGCGCCCGCTTTCCATGTAGTTGCAGATCATATCCGCTCCCTTTCCTTTGCGATTGCAGATGGCGTTCAGCCGAGCAATACAGATCGGGGCTATGTGCTCCGAAAAATTCTCCGAAGAGCGGTTCGGTATGGCCGGATGCTGGGGCTACAGGGTCCTTTTTTGGGTCAAATTCTTCCCCGCCTTGTCTCTTCGATGGGCGAAGACTTTCCAGAATTGAAAAGCTCCCAGGATCGGATTGCCGAAATTCTCACGTTGGAAGAAGAGGGGTTTATCCGCACCTTGCTCCGAGGTGGACAGCTTTTTTCCCAAGTGATCGAACGGTCGCACCAAAGCGCCAAAAAAATCAGCGGAGAGGATGCGTTCAAGCTCAAAGACACATACGGATTTCCCTTGGAGGAGATCACGCTGATTGCCAAAGATGAAAATCTCGATGTGGACCTAGCCCGTTTTAATGAACTCGAAATCGAGGCAAAGGAAAAATCGCGCAAGGCCCAAAAATCGGCCTCTCAGCAATTTGACTCTAATTTCTTTAGCGACTTTACTCGCAGCCATAAACCGTGTGAATTCGACGGTTACCAGAACACAGCTTTAGATACTCTTATTTTAGGAATCGTAGTCGATGGAAAATTCACAGATGAAGTGTTAGAGGGACAAGAGGCTCTTTTGATTCTCGATAAAACTCCCTTTTATCCTGAGATGGGAGGCCAGGTGGGCGATACTGGACAAATCTCCCACAGTGCAAATTCTTTCCAAGTCTACGATTGCACAGCTCCTTTTCCCGGTGTGATTGCTCATTTAGGAAAAATGAGCTCGGGTATTTTGCGCAAAAACAACAAAGTACATGCGACAATCGACATTTCCAGACGACAGGAAATCCAAAATAACCATACGGCAACTCACCTTCTCCACTGGGCGCTGCAACAAGTCCTCGGCCCTCATATTAAACAAGCAGGCTCGCTTGTAAGCGAGGAAAGGCTCCGCTTTGATTTCAATCACCATAAACCGGTGAGCATATTGGAAATGCGCGAAATCGAAGATCTGATCAATGCGAAGATCCGCACTGATCTCCCTGTGCAAACCTACGAGCTTTCTTTCGCAGAGGCGCAAAAACGGACAGACATTAAACAATTTTTTGGCGAAAAATATGGA
>JAZKAZ010000035.1:12684-23936 GCA_040388845.1 Chlamydiota bacterium
CGCAGACAAACTGAAGACGCCCCAACAAGGGCTTGCCGAAAAACTTAAGCTGCTGTTGGAAGAAAATAAGCTCCTGACTCAAGAATTAAAAATGCACCGGCAAGGAGAGCTCAAGCGGCTCATCGAAAAATGCTTGGAGAGCAAAGAGTGGGCAGGATCTATTCCCTTAATTGCCGCCACGGTTTCCATGAGCCCAGAGGAATTGAATGGATTTGCCTCGGATCTTTTAGAGAGGCTCAAATCAGGGGTGGTAGCCATCGGCTCGATTGTGGGAGAGCGCTGCCAGCTTTTGGTTGCGGTCAGTCCGGATTTCGTGAAGAAGAATATCTACGCGCAAGGATTGATCAAAGAAGTGGCGCCTTTGATCCAAGGCGGCGGCGGTGGAAAACAGAATCTTGCGCAAGCAGGCGGCAAAGACCCGCTCGGCCTTCCAAAGGCTCTTGATCAAATCCGCCATCTCTTAAAAGAAATGAAATGTTAAAACGACCTCTGGAGAGCCCCTCGCTCTCCTTTTTGGAAAAATCGCTGCAAGAGGGAGCCTCGTTTCTCTTGGAGGGACTTTGGGACTCTACCAAGGCTTTCAGTGCCGCGCTTGCCATGAGGGCCACCGGCAAATCCATTCTGCTGATCACCGGCGGCATGCGAGAAGACCGGCTCTTCGATAATCTCTCCTTCTTTTGTCCCGACGCCCCACTGGAATTTCCCGCTTGGGAGACTTTACCTGGCGAGGAAATCGCGCCAAGTCCAGATATCATCGGCAAGCGATTTGAGGCGCTTCAAACGCTCCTTCACAAAAAAACTCCTTCGATTCTCCTTTGCCCCCTTCCCTCCTTTTTACAAAAAGTGATCCCTAAAGAAACGTTGGCACAGCTTCTTCACACTTGGAAGAAGGGATCAAAAGTCAATTTTGATCGGATCGCCGAATTATTGACTGAGCTCGGGTACAAACGGGCGCCTGTTGTCTCGGATAAAGGAGAATTTGCGATCCGAGGAGGGATCCTCGATCTTTTCCCTGTGGCCTCGAGCGATCCTTACCGAATCGAATTTTTTGGCGATGAGATCGATGAGATCCGCACTTTTGATCCCATCGGTCAAAAATCCATCGCTAAGGCAAATACCGTTTTTCTTTGCCCTGCCAAAGAGATGCCCTGGCTCCAAAAGGGGACGCGCTTGGGCAATATCGCCGATTATTTGGGTGGCGAAATCCTTCTTTTTTGGGATGACATGGCAGCCATCGAAGACACCTATGTGGGACTCAAGGCGATGCCTGCTGCCAAATCGCTCTTTTTTTATCAGCTGGAAGAACTTTTGAAACGGTATAAAAATCTACAGCAGATTTTTTGCACCGAAGCCAATATTGAGGAACTCTCAGAGGTTCAGCCCACAGAAAAAAAGAGGTATAGCCAAACGCTTGCCTTTGAATTTTTTCAATCTCCCTTTGAGGCTCATCGGTTTTTCCACCCCTTTAGAAAAGTGGCTGATTATTTCCTCCCAGAAGAACCCTTACCCGAAGGCAAAGAGGTTTCTCTTCTCGACCACTTCCATCCAGACCCGCATCTCTCTCTTGTTTTTCTCAATAGCACCGAGACAGAAGAGGAAGAAGTAAAAAAACAGCTGATCTCCTGCTCGCTTCCTCAAAAAACAGTTTTTGAAAAGGGGTATCTTACATCCGGCTTCGTTGTAACAGATATCCCATTTGCTCTCATTCCCAATCCAGAGATCACGCACCGCACTCCAATTCGCCGCCAAAAATGGCGCAGCACCTATCATACTCCGGCAACTGAGTTCCATCAACTAACGCCCGGAGATTTAGTCGTTCATTTCCACAGCGGAATCGGCCGTTATGTAGGCATGGAAAAACAGACGAACCATCTGGGGCAAGAAACAGAATTTCTGGCAGTGGAATATGCAGAGAGCAGCAAACTCTATGGTCCCCTCTCCCAATCCTATCTCATCTCCCGCTACATCGGCGCCAAAGAAGAGCCTCCCTCTTTAAACCAGCTCGGCTCAAAAAGATGGCAAGTTGTCAGAGCCAATGCACAAGCGCAGATTGTAGGTTATGCCAATGAACTCCTGCAACTCTATGCGGAGCGGGCCGTACAAGGAGGCTTTCGCTATCCTTCTGACTCCGAGCTCATGCGTCAATTCGAAGCCGATTTTCCCTATACCGAAACAGAGGATCAAAGCCTTGCGATCACTGCGCTCAAAGAAGATATGACCTCCGAGAAACCCATGGACCGGCTTATCTGCGGCGATGTAGGTTACGGAAAAACGGAAGTTGCCATGCGGGCTGCCTTCAAAGCAGTCGTCGACGGTCATAAACAGGTTGCGGTCCTCGTCCCCACAACAGTTCTCGCAATGCAGCACTTTGAAACGTTTTCACAAAGAATGGGCGGGTTTCCCGTACAGGTAGGTGCTGTCTCTCGCTTTCATACTCCGAAAGAGGCCAAGGAGACGCTCAAAGGAGTAAAAAACGGCTCTGTGGACATTCTCATCGGCACCCACCGCCTCCTTTCGGAAGATGTCGTTTTCAAAGATTTAGGCCTCCTCATCGTCGATGAAGAACAGCGCTTCGGCGTGAAGGCCAAAGAGCACCTAAAAAAATTAAAAATCAGTGTCGATTGCCTAACTCTTTCGGCAACTCCCATTCCCCGCACTCTTTACATGTCGCTCGTCCATGCCCGCGATATGTCAGTCATCAACACTCCGCCCCAAGATCGACTTCCCATTAAAACCATCATCGCGGAAACCGATCCAGAACTGATTCAAAATGCACTTCTTAGAGAATTTTCGAGAGGCGGTCAGGCCTACTACATCCATAACCGAGTCGAATCGATTTATGGCCATGCCGAAAGGGTTCAAAAACTGATCCCCTCTGCCCGCATTGGGATCGTCCATGGACAAATGGATATGGATGAGGTCGATGAAATCTTCCATCTCTTCAAACGAGGAGATCTTAATCTCCTCTTTGCCACGACGATCATTGAAAATGGAATTGACATCCCAAATGCCAATACAATCCTCATCGACAGAGCAGATACATATGGCCTTGCCGACCTTTATCAGCTCAGAGGCAGAGTCGGAAGGTGGAACCGCTCAGCCTATGCCTACTTTCTCATCAAAAAACAGGCCTCTTTAAGCGACTCTTCCCGCAAAAGACTAAATGCACTCGTGGAAGCAGGTGGCTACGGCGGCGGGATGAAAGTTGCCATGCGCGATCTAGAAATCCGCGGCGCTGGGGAAATTGTAGGCATCCAACAATCGGGACAAGTCTCTGCCATCGGATTCCATCTCTACTGCAAACTCTTGAAAAGAGCCATCGATGCCCTCAAGAAAAAAATTCCCATTTCTTTCAATGAAACCAAAATGGAATTTCCGTTCGATGCAAGGCTGCCAGAGGACTATATCGGAGAAGTCTCCTTGCGGATGGAGATCTACTACCGCCTGGGCGAGGCTGTGCTGTCTGCAGAAATCGACGAGCTTTTGAATGAACTCAAAGATCGCTTCGGCCCGCCGCCGCCACCTGTCATCTGGCTCTATCATCTCGCTAAAATTCGGGTCTTTGGAACGGTCAATCATTTTTCTTTGCTGAAATTCAGCAATCTTTCACTGATCGCCGAACAGCAAAAGGGAAAGGAGCTAGAGCTACACACCATCCTTTTGCCAAAAAAAATGCAGACGCCAGAGCTGCTCGAGACCTATGTGATCGAACAACTCAAGAAGAATTTCGTATGCGGCAGAGAGGCTTGAAAATTACGGTAGAGATAAACCAGTAAAGCCGAGAGTGGAGATAGTTTTAAACAGGATCCGCTTCGCGGGCAGGATGAAAGAAGAATGCTTTTTTATCCTTCATCCTGTCGGCGCCTCGTCGATCCTGCTCGCGAAGCGGATCCTGTTTTTTTCTAGATCTGAGCACTACCTGTTTAGGAGTCCCAAAATTAGGGTAGTTGTGCGTCATGTCTTAATTTTTCTATTGCAGGTGCGCAAAATTGAGGGGTATTTGCAAATTGATTCGGATAAAACGCAATATACCAATCGAAATCTGAGAACCCGACTTCATTGAATATTTGAATCGTTTCGAGATCGACAGGATGCCGGCTTAAAATCCCTCGCAAAAAAGGTAAGTATGCCGTCTCTTCAGGCAAAGTATTTATTAAATAAGAAAGATAAACACTTAATATTTTAGACTTATTTACAAGTTTACGATCAGCCATTATAGCGTGTTTTACTAAAACCGATACTTCAGAGGGGTCATTTTGATAAAACAAAAACAACAATGCTCTGGCCTCATCCTTACCGCAAAGGTCAATTAATTTATTTAAATTCTCAAGAAATCTCGAATCAAACATCTGTAACTTTTTGTCTACAGAGAGCGAAGCTCTTGCCCCTTTTTGGATCGCTTGCGTCGCATTTTCAATATTTCCCTCAGTAAGGGCAATTTCCAATTTTTTACTTTGTTTGTGCTCTTGCCAATAGAGCCACAATGCATAAAGTCCAAGTGAGATCACCATCAGGGCATAAACTAATTTTGTTTTTTCCTGAGTCTGCTTAATTTTTTCAAATTTTTCAGAGTGAATATGAGTTCGACTTCCACAATAAGAAATGGCAATTTTTGACAAATCAGGAATTATATATTGATTTATTGCAGTTTCTACAGATGCACATTGACAACAAGACATAAGCCCAAATTTTATTAATATTACAGATCAATTATATTAATAAAAAATAATAAAATCAACGCTAACTAATTACATTACATATAACTATTAAAAATACATTTAATTGATTTATAAAATAAGATAAGCGATAATTTATTAAAATTAACTGAGGTTTTCATGTGTAGTACAATTATTTCTTACCTAGCAGAACCCATTCAATCGACAGCAGGATTTGCCTTCTCTGTATACATGAACCATAAAATACAAAAAACGCTCCTCCCCAAATTAGATCCACTGCCGGAGGCCGCTGCTAAAAAAATCACAGACTTATTTAATGAACTCAATTTGACAAATCTGACCGCCGATATTCGATTTCATCAGATGTCAGGTGAGCAGGCAGATTCTTCTGCTTTGGCAAGCGGTTGTTTGATTCATCGCACCGGGATGATTATTCTTTCCGAGGGATTTGCCACAAAAATTACGAAAACAACAGAACTCACTAAAGAAGACAAATTCCAACTCATTCATGAATTAGGACATGTGATATTAAACCATAACTGCCCGAACTCATACACCAAAAGTAAAAGAGCCATTTCCAATGCGTTTCGATTCAGCGCTTATTTTGGCGCAATGGTGGGTTTAAGGACCTTCTTTCCTCTCGGATTTTTTAGCGCCCATTTATTGAGCTGCGGAATCGGGAGAGTCATTAAGTATTATTCAATTGAGAAGATGGAGCGCAAAAAAGAGTTCGAAGCAGATGCATTTGCGGCAATTCAATCCCCTGAACTGGCTCAAGGCGGGTTAGATTTCAATGAAACTGCCAAGAGAGAATACCTTTCTTATTTTCGTCCAATGGCCTTTATGTATGAGCCCGAGCGTTGGGAGAGAGCCTTAAGCCAGATCGAAACTGCTTGGATGCATCTCCGTTTTTCTTCTAAAGGGTACGATCGGTTCGACTGCGACCATCCCACTCCCCTTGAACGGAGTCTTCAAATCCAAAAAATCAAAAACAAAGAGGCATGAAAAATGAGTATACATAATATTTTTTCCCCAACTGAGAGTAAAGATTCTTTTGCAAACTCAATCTCTCCCCAGCTGCGCTCGATAGATGAAAACATTGAAAGAGTGCGCAGAAATCGAGAAAGAAATTTCTCGATGCTAGTAGGGGTTGCGGGAGCGCTCACAACAACCATCGCAGGCATGGCTGCAGTAGGAATCCCTTCACGGCTCCTAGCGACATCTGCAGGTACTGCAGCAATGATGTGCGGACTAGGCACAGAACAGCTCGGGATGGTTCTGTCTCTTTTATTAGGAGGAACGGTCGGATTGGCAATAGATGGACCCGAAGGAGCGGTTCTGGCTATTTCAGCAATTGCGACGTCTATATTCGCTATGCAGGAAGGCAATAGAGCTAACTCTCTGCTGTCCATAGGATCAGTGATTGCATTAACCACACGAGATGGAATTGCCTCAGCAATAGGAGCAGGCGCAGCAGTTGTAGCAGGAGCTGCGTTTGGAATCGTGGCGCCCAATATCGCTCACACCGCGCTACACAACTTAGCAGAGAAAATAGGAACTATCCCAACCCTTTCTTTGGTCGCCGCAGCAGTATCTGGGGCAAGCATCCCCTATATTTCGGGGTGGTGGAGTTAGATCTCGAGATAACTGCCGAGGAATTCGGCAGTTTTCCCCAGCTGAGAGAGCCGATTTTAGAAAGCAGCTACACCGGCGAAGCGGGGGCTGCTCCATCATTGATGTTGCGGTGGTAGGCGCCTTTGATTTGCTTGGATTGCATCTCGCGCGCAAGTTTCAAAATTTTAATCCCCTTTTCCACATGGTCTGCAGTAAAATTATCAAAAACCCACTGAGAGCTTTGCTTAGTTTTGATCCCGTCGTGATTCAATGGTAAATCGGAGATTAAAAGGAGCGCTCCAAGAGTAAATTTTCGCTTATAACTTGCTGTGAAGAGGGTTGCGCATTCCATCTCGATTCCTTGCGCCTTAGTTGCCTTCAATCGATTTTTAAATTCTTCGTTGAATTCCCAAAAACGCATGTTAGTCGTATAGGTGATCCCAATGTGGTAGGTCGCCTTTTCTCTATCTAAGATCTCAGTTACCGCTCGCTGCATGAGAAAATTGGAGAGAGCCGGCACTTCAATTGGAAAGTAGAAATCAGAGGTCCCTTCTCCCCGAATCGATGCCACAGGCACGAGATACTCGCCGACTTTGTAGCGCCTTCGAAGTCCTCCGCACATCCCCAAAAGCATGCTTGCCCGGATCGGAAGAAAAGAGCAGATGTCGACTACCAAAGCAGCTGCCGGCGACCCAATCTTAAAATCGAGGATGCTCACCTCTTCTTTCGGGCAGTGAGCCACTTTAAACATCGATCCTTCGTGAATCGGGACTCCCCTGCTGCTGGCAAAATACTCGACGTATTTAGGGAAATTCGTAATGATCAAATTAGAGTGGAACTGAGCGACCTCGCACCCTGAATACCGCTCTAGAGTCTGGCGGGCAATTTCAGCTTCTTGTGGATTTTTTTCCATAAATTTTTATCTTTGTTTTATTCTATGCTACCTCAAAAAACCGTAAAAATCCAGCATTGCTTTTAAAACCCTTCATGTCCATAATTTCACCTTAAAATTCAATTGGTTAAAGCATCATGCCCACCATTACAACAAATGATCTTCGCGTCGGAATGAAAGTAGAAGTTGACAAAGAGCCCTACCTCATCACCGCCAATGAATTCGTCAAACCCGGTAAGGGACAAGCCTTTAACCGCATTAAAATGAAAAATATGGTGAATGGCCGGGCCGTCGAGCGAACGTATAAATCAGGCGAAAAGCTGGATCTGGCAGATATCGAAGAGGCCGAGATGCGCTTCGTATATAAAGAATCTGACGGGGCCGTTTTTATGGATGAGAAGACCTTCGATCAGATTTCCATTTCAAATGAACTGATCGGGAACAATGCCCAGAGGCTCATGGAAGAGATCGTCTACCATATCGTCTTTTACAAGGGAGCTCCTATTGAGCTCGTACCTCCTACCTTCATGGAGATGGTCATTGTCGATACCGCTCCAGGCGTTAGAGGAGATACAGCGTCAGGGCGCGTTCTCAAACCCGCTGTCACAGAAACAGGGGCTAAAATCAACGTCCCTATCTTCGTGGAGCAAGGCGAAAAAGTGAAAGTCGACACCCGCACCTGTGAATATGTCTCCCGAGTCAACCCTTAGCTAGACTTTGTATATTTTTTAGCCCGATTTATTTAAACAGGAAGGGGTTAAAAAACCCCTTCCTGTTTAAATAAACACCTCAGAAAACAAATGGGCCGAGGCAGTCGGGCTAAAAAATGTACAAAGCCAAGCTTAATACTAAAATTTTCATCCTTCAAGAACGAGCGCGCATGCTTGCGCTCGCCCGCGCTTTTTTTGCCGAGCGAGGCATTTTAGAAGTCGACTGCGGCGCCCTCGTTAAAAATGCTCCCATCGACTCCAATATTGACGTGATTGAGGCCTCTGTTTCTTCCAATGAACAAGGGTTTCTCCACACATCCCCTGAATATGCGATGAAACGGCTCTTAGCAGATGGAACCGGCGACATCTATTATCTCGGGCATGTCTTTCGCAAAGGCGAAATCGGAAGATTCCACAGCCCCGAATTCACCATGGCAGAGTGGTACCGGATCCAAATGCCCTTTGCAGATCTCATTGATGAGACCTGCGAATTTCTCTTCCTCTTTTTTGGCAAACTCCCCACCCATCAGATCAGCTACCGAGAAGCGTTTGCCTCCTATGTCGGAATTGATTACTCCAAAGCTTCCCTGAATGAACTCAATGCCGCAGCATCGCGGTTTTCCATCCATCTCCCCCCCAATATCTCCGCATGGGACCGAGAAACCTATCTCCATCTCCTCCTCACGCATGTCATCGAACCAAAACTTGGGAAAGGAGAGCTGACAATCTTAACAGACTATCCCCCAAATGAAGCAGCGCTTGCCTGCCTCATCGAAAAAAACGGCGAGTGGGTAGCAGAGCGCTTCGAAATCTATTTTGAAGGAGTCGAGCTTACCAATGGCTACCACGAGCTGGCCAATGCACAAGAGCTTCGTAGCCGGTTCCACGAAGAAAATAACGCCCGAAAATCTCAAGGCAAAGAAACCTACCGCCTCGATGAAAAATTTCTGGGCGCCCTCCAAAACAACTTTCCAGACTGCTGCGGAGTCTCCGTCGGCTTCGACCGCGCACTTCTCCTCAAGACAAAATCCCAATCGATCCAAGACGTCCTCCCTTTTAGTTGGGACGAGGCTTAAAACTTGGGGCTTTGCCCCAAACTCCACCAAAGGACTGACGTCCTCTGGACTCCTATTTTTTTTTAATAAAGTAAGGATTTCAAAGGACAAAGTCCTTTGGTTGGGGTTTGGGGCAAAGCCCCAATGGAAAAATCATCGCCATTTCTGAACGATGGGGATAATGCGGCCGCAGCTGAACGCTTTTTGAGTCACCCGAATGCCGATCGGCGCTTGGCGCCGCTTGTATTCGGCGAGATGGATTTTGTGCACGAGTCCTTGGACAAAACTTACATCTAAGTTTCGTTTGAGCGCAATTTTTTCTGGGGAAATCCCTTCTTCGATATAATCTTCGATGATTGGATCGAGTACTTTATAAGGCGGCAAAGAGTCAAAATCGGTTTGATGCGCCCTCAATTCAGCGCTCGGCACTTTTTGGATGATCACGGCAGGGATGATTTCCTCTTTCCGATTGACGTAGTTTGCCAATTTGTAGACATGAAGTTTTGTTACATCGTGAAGGGGGCCTAGCGCCCCTGCCATGTCTCCATACAGAGTCGTATATCCCATCGCCATTTCACTTTTGTTGCCCGTATTGAGTAAAAGAGCTCCAAATTTGTTGGAAAAGGCCATTAAGATCATTCCGCGGATCCGCGATTGGAGATTTTCTTCCGTGAAATCGAGGGGGCGATTTTCAAAAAAAGGCTCTAAAAGATCGAGGTAGCCTTGAAACATTGAATCTATCGGGACTTCCCTCAGTTCAATCCCTAGATTCTGAGCGAGCAGAATCGAATGGGTCACGCTGCCGCGAGAAGAAAAACGGGAAGGCATTGTGAGCGCCAAAACATTTTCACTGCCGAGTGCGTCTTTCGCAATGCAGGCAACCAGCGCCGAATCGATACCGCCGGAGAGGCCCAAGAGCGCCTTTTTAAATCCCTGCTTATGAAAATAATCTTTCACTCCCAACACAAGAGCAGCGTAGAGGTCTTTGATCGGATCGGACGCTCGAGGATGCGGGCAGGCGTGGGTGTCCAAATCGATGAGGAAATCCTCTTCTTCAAATCCCTTCGCAATTTGAATGAGCTCCCCTTTTTCATTGAGATATAAACTATGCCCATCAAAAACGAGCTGGTCATTGACGCCCACCTGATTGCACAAAATCACAGGGCAGTAAAGCGTCTTTGCCACCGCCTGAAAAACGGAGAGCCTGACATCGGTTCTTTTGAAATAGTAAGGAGAGCCGGAAAGATTCAATAAAAGATCGGGCGCGAGCTCTTTCAACTCCAAAATGGGATCGGAAAAATAATTGGTCTCACTCACCGTTTTGCTATGCTGCCAGACATCTTCGCAAATCGTAATGGCAATGCGGCGGCCTAAATACTCCCAAATAGGCTGCGCACTCCCGGGCTCAAAATAGCGTCTCTCATCGAAAACATCATAGGTCGGAAGGAGCGTTTTGTCCTTAAATCCAAGGAGCTTGCCATTGGCAAAGACAGCTGCACTGTTGTAGAGCGGTTTTTCTTTTTTATTGGGATTCCACCGGGGGAGGCCAACTACGGCAAAAAGCCCAAGAGTTGCTGGCCTGATCTCCTCTAATTTTTGAAAAATCGCATCGATGAAAGAGGGGTCCAAAAGAAGGTCACCCGGAAAATACCCTGAAAGAGTCAATTCCGGAAATAGGACGATATCTACTTTTTTTTCTTTCGCTCTTTTGAGAGCTGCCATCACTTTCCGGGTGTTGCCCTCGAGATCGCCAATGATAGGGTTAAGTTGGGCAGCAAGTACTTTCATTCGATGCAATATAATTAGTTAAATCTTATCCCGCAACCTCTTGACAAAGAAATGAGATTTGACGAACATTTCCCCTTAAAAAAAGGACATTCGATGCGAAAAAATCATTTGGCGATTCATTCAGAAAATATTCTTCCTATCATCAAAAAATGGCTCTACTCAGATAAAGATATTTTTATTCGGGAACTCGTCTCTAACGCCTGCGACGCTTTAAACAAAGTGCGCATCCTCCGCGATCAAACCCTCCTCGAGGCAGAGGAGAGCGAATTCAAAATTTCCCTCACCATAGATAAAAAAAACAAAACATTGAAGATCGCAGACACCGGCATCGGCATGACGGAGGAAGAAGTAGAAAAGTACATCGCTCAAATCGCTTTTTCCGGCGCTGAAGAATTTGTGGAAAAATTTAAATCCCAAACGGAAAAAGACCCCATTATCGGCCACTTCGGCCTTGGCTTCTATTCCGCTTACATGGTGGCTGCCACAGTCGATATCGATACGCTTTCCTATCAGCCTA
>JAZKAZ010000036.1:0-6733 GCA_040388845.1 Chlamydiota bacterium
GCCCGCGAAGCGGATCCTGTTTTTTTCTAGATCTGAGCATTACATGTTTAGGACCGCCCAAATGTGCGTTAGAATCTAACCTGGGCTGAAAGAGTGACTCCCTCCTCAAACCACCCTCTCCATTCCCCATTCAAGAGAACATAGGCGCCATTGCTCACCGAACAACCGATGAAAGGCCCTGCGATTCTCTTAGAAAAAAACCGGGCAAGTCCCGCACTAGAGGAGCAAATATTTACCCTTGTTTGATTAAAAGAACACCCCAAATAAGGAGCAAAGAAGCGAAATTTTTGAGTCAGAGCCAAATTAACCTGCCAGTATCGCAGCTTCAACCTAGCTCCATCCCATCCGCCACCCGAAACATCTGTGGCAAAAGAGGTATCTTTGACTTCCAAAAGAATCAGTTTTGCATCTCCGCTCCAGAGGAAAACCCCGCCTCGGCCACCGAATTTTTGCCCTTGCTGCATCCACTGCCACTCCGCCCGAGCAGAGCCTAGCCGCGCGCCTAAATTGAACCGCTCTCGAATATTCCAGATGATCTCGCCTACTTGAGAATTCCCCCAAATCTTAGACTCCTTGGAACTTGAGCAATGATGGCAAGGCCGCAGAGTTTTTTGTAATAAAAAATCATATGAAAAACCCACTTGAGGATTCGACCAACATCTATCGGAAATAAAAAAACCCTCTTCTAAAAGAGCAGGCATAGAGGGGTTGCCGATAAAAGCTCCGAAAAGCGAAAAAAAAGGAAGAAGGGCAATTAGGAAAAACATTTGAATTAAAATCTAAAATCTCCTGAGACCGTGATGGCTTCCTCATCGACCAGGCGCGCCTCTAAATTGAGCATAAAATATTTTCTCGCAGACACGCTGCAGCCAAGATAGAACCCAAACGGCGATCTCAATTTAAAATGATTGGTCCCCGATCCATTCGCAGAAATCGGAATCGATACAGGTCCCACTTCCCCCCGAGCATACGAATATTTTCCTCCAAGATAGGGAGTCAAAAGATCAATTGTATAGGAAATATCGAGATTCACTTGCCAATGCTTCCATCGGTAGCAAGCCTCGGATGCAAGAGCCTTGACCCCATCGCTTGAAAGAGATGCGAGCTTGTAATCCACAGAAGAATAACGCCCTCCAAAGCCCAAACAGGCCCTTCCCCACTCAAACAAGATCCCCCGCCCGCCAAGGCCCAATAAAAAATGAGAGTCTGTTTTCATTTTAATCCGATGGACACTATCTAGCTCGTCAATGAATCTCCAATCGCCCCAAGTTTTAGAAGATCCGAATACGCCATAAAAATCGATCCGATCAATGAGGTTGATCGTGACTGTCCCCGAATTGGTATTTTGCGTGTAGCTATCGACAGGCCCATGGCTTTCCTCAAACTGCTCCATTCTCCCGTTGGTGACAAAGTCTCCCTCATAGCCTACCCGTAAATCAATCCAGCTATTTGGGCAGGTCCAAATACCCTCTTCAATCAGTTTCGGCGCTGCAGTGTTTCCTACAGGCGCAGCACCAATTTTCACAGCAACAACCAATGCTAAGAGAAGGGGGGCAAATTTTTTTAACATGATCGATTGCTGCCTTATGGTGGAGACTTGTAAGATTTAGCCTTTTCAAGGGGGCAAAAGGCGGTAGTATCAGGGGGAATTAAACTCAAAATTGAGATTAATAGTCAAATTTTCTGAAAAACGGACCTCTTCAATGAGCGTTGCGCAAATATTTGAGAGACAAATGATTTGGGTGCCATCGCACCCAAATCAGACCTTACACCACGTATTGAGCCGAGAGATTGTTTTTGAAGTTCTCGAATCGCTGTTTAATCGCGTCTATTTTTTCATTCATTTCTAAGGTTGCCTCCCCGATCTCCTTATCATATGCCTCTTGCGCAGTCGATTCCTCTGCAGTGGGAGAATACTTGCCGCATATAGCACTTTGAATGACCTCGGCTCTTTTTGGATATTTCTCGCCAAGAAGATGCCGCTTTCTGTCTAAATTCAATTGCTCTTGCGTCTCTGCTTGAATAAGAGCATCGAAAGCTTTCTGCTCTTCACTGTTGAAAATTTTATTATCTACAAGGATTTTATAATGCGACTGAATGGCATCAAGTGATTTACCATTAAGCTCTTGTTTGAATTTTCTAATCAATTCATCTCTCGAGACAATTTTCTTATCAATCAATTGATCCAATTTATGAGTTTTAATTAGCTCAAAAAATGGTTTAGACGGCAGTGTCATTTGGTCATAAATAACCTTTTGCGGATTATTATATGATTCAATTTCCTCTAACTTGCTTACTGAAAGATACGCGCAAATCAAACTCCCAAAACAGGTAGGCCAAGCGATTGCATGAGCTTTACCCTCTGATATCATGTCGCTTTGCCTTAACATAATAGGCAAAATGATTCCTGTAGCGAAACTACAGAAAAGAAAGAAATTCAAAATTCCTAAAGCAGTAGCCTTCACTTTATAGGCTGCGCAATGCAAACCCACAGAAGACCCTTCCGATTTTAACAGAGCCGCCTTTGCACCAGACTCTTCTTTAACCTCCAACATTTCAACTTCGGACTCCTTCCCATCTGGACGAACCAATTTTGCGTTTTTAGATAAAGGGGGAACAACTGGATAAAGCTGCGTATATTCATGGCCGGTGACATTTTTAGTAGACATATAAACTCCTTTTTTAAGAAATGGAGCGATTCTAAATTTCGCATGGCTTTCTGAGCAATCGAATTATTTATTTTTTTGAGTGAGCTACCTTTTAGGATTCGCTAAGGAAAAAATTTCTCGAAGAGACCCCCTGAAGACTCATATCTTTTTAGTGGTCAAAGTTAATAATCTATAGATTTTTTGCTCGAGACTCCTCTCTTCTCTTAAGCGCGTTCATTGCGCCAAGCCATTTATCGTAAACAAGACATCCTCTATTAAATAATAGAAGTTGCAAGGCAACTAGGGGAAAATTTAGTAATATTTCCAAGCGTTTTAAAATATCTTTTCCTGAAATTCGGCCTCTTTCGAAAGCATTTACTGAAGCCTGTGAAAATTCAAAAACTGTCGCGAATTCACGTGTAGTCAATTTCAATGAGTTTCTAAATTCGATCAAATTTTCTTCTGTTATTTTTCTTTCAAAAATAGGACTAAATACAAATGAGGAAGGTCCTTTCTGCCCAATTGTGGACAATAGGACAAATAGATCGCGCTCTTTTGGATCCACCCCCATCAATTGGCAATACTCAGGATAGGCCGGATTCTGCTGAGAAGGAATTCGATCTTCCAGTGAGGGGAAAAGTTGATCTGAAATAAATTGCTTTTGTGTTAGAGGAAACTCAGGACCAAGAGGTATAATATTCTTAGATTTAAAATAGCGTTCATCATAAGTAAAAACAAATTTTCCGTTCGCTTTATTTAAAATACCTACATGCAACCGAGTTTTCCTTTTTTCTAAAAATATATCAATCCCTATGATTTTTAATTTTCGCATAATTCACCTCCTCTCTTTCCAATGAGACGAAGTAGGGCTTTCTGTCTTTTTTCACTTAGTAAACTTCCCTCAACTACATGTTCAATATTTTTTGATAAAAACGTTTTTCGGAAACTTTCGACTACATTTCTGTAACCCAAACGATTCCATTCAATGATATAATCTCTCATTTTTGGCTGGTCGGCTTCTTTAGTAGCAATCGCTCCTCTTGGCTGCAAATCCGCGCCCAACATCGAATCATTATCTAATCCAACGAAAGAGGGATTATCATAGAATGGCGCTAGATGCATTCCGCTAGGCGATTGAATAAACCCTAAATTACGCCCATGACGGTCATGATTTCCTATAAGACTATCAGCTAGTGTAAGATAAACAAACTTTTCCTGTTCAGTCCTTCTGCCAGTCTTCTCACCTATTACTGCGACAATTTTTTCGCAACTATGCTCTGCTCTATTTTTTAAATAATGATATATGTGCACAAGAGATGAATTGGGCAGTTGAGACATGAAATTTTTGGTGACAAAACAAAATTGATTTTCCGGGTAGCATATAAGGTAATAGCTTGGAATTTTAATATTCAAAATTTCATAAATCCGATTACATAAAAATTCAGTGACGGGTAGCTCTGGGTGATCTTTTTGAACAACCTTCAAAATGTAATTATTTTCTCCCAAACGAGAAGAATATTTACGAAAGGCCCCGTGAAAAAAACTTGCATTTTGTGCGTGATTTTCTAAAGGAACCAATGATTGAGATCTCGGAACTACATCTAAGAATTCACATACCTCACCTAGATTAAACCACTCCATAAAACAATATTTATGCAATCCATACCATTTTTCCTCATCTAGTACAGGGTTACCGCACTTGCAGCATCCGTTCATTGCGTCTACCTTTCTTTTTCTCCATTTAAATATAAGACATAAATTTGTGTCAATAAATTTACGACACAAATTTGCGTCATAACAAATATGACACAATTTTATGTCGCAATAAAGACAATTGAGTATCAATCATTTAAGTTTTTTTGGACCGCTTCTACCCCTGAAACCACTTTCTATAACGACATTTTACCGAAGATAGCCTTCATCTAAAGTTAAAGTCATTTATGGCTACGGGAAGGCATTCCCTCCAAAAAAAGTTCGGTTTAGCAATAAAAAATACGACTTTTATTCCATTCTTTTTTCATTGTCCATGCTTGCCCAAAACACTCGCAAGTGGGATCGGAAAATCAACAGGTCTAGACATAAATCATCTAAATTTTCCATACTGGCCCACCTAAAATAAAAAATTTTGAGGCGATATGAGCGTAAATTGGCAGAACCTTAAACTTGTGCTCCCAAATGGGGGATATACAACGGACTATACTGAGTGGAAACAAGAGATCGAACCTCTCTTAAAACAGGAGAGATCTCCAGAGCCTTCTTTAAAAGCCGAGATTACTTTTCGCCTGTTTAGCAAGAAGATCCCTCCCTGCCAATATTCTTCAAAAAACATCCAAGACTCGCAAGTAGAAACACTTTTTTATAACCGGGGGTATTCTATTGGAAGAGCCTTAGCAACCTCTAGATCACCCGCGATCACATTTAAAGCAACTCTGGAAAAATTAACTCCTGCCTCGATATTAAAAGTCTGCACAGCGATCCTCCTCTTTGGGGAGGCGAAAAACATGAAAAGAATTGTTCAAGAAGAGCTGAATTCCGAGCTATACACGTCAGAGGAAGAAGGGTTTAAATATCTTTCGGATTTCATTGCAGACAATTACCAAAAGAAATCGGAAACTCTTCAAGCAGCAGCTGCGGTGCTAGAGAGTGCAAAGCAAGAAACTGGGATAGAAGTGGAATTTGTGTCTTAGAGTCGGATTTCAGTTGCGTCTGATTCGTTCCCCTGTCTCAAAATATTCAGCTGCCTTTGGCAGCAGGATCCACTGGGCAGTGTTTTTTTCTATCAGCCACTCTTTCCAATCGCTCATGGGATAGCCTTGTGTACAAATCCTGTTTAATCTCCATAGCTCCAATCCTCCGGTGACGGGATTGGGGATAAACCCAAAAAACCACTCCCCCCAATTGGTGTCTGCAAATAGCACCGGATGAGGGAAGCAAAGTCTTTGGCTGCGCATCAGGGTCACAATTTCTAGATCCCAGTCAATGGGAGAAATGGGATTGCGGGTTGATTCGAGCAAGATCGCTTTCGCAGCCGTGTGCAATGCGTGAGGGCCGACAAATGTAGGATTCCATTGTTTTAGCGCAGGCTCAAAAGTGTGGAGTCTGTGTCGCTCGGCCAGCTGTTTTAGAATACTTCGCAAGGCAGATTTGGCCTCGGTTGGCCGAAGTAAGGGACTTGTCTCAAAAAAGAGGGAATCTACGACGGCCACTCGATTCCTGATGCGCGATTCTTTGATCGATTGAAGCGCATCGATGAGATTGAGGCGAAATTGGGAGGGGTTCTCGGTATTGGACTTCTGCCTGAAAAGATGGAGAAAAAGGGCCTTTTCTGCAGATGGGAGCCGGTCGCTTAGGCAATGGGCCAGATATTCTTGCATTTCCTCGTCGAATTTCCAATTTTGCATCTCTTTTTGGTTTTGTTGGGTGAGGGCAGTTGCCTGAGCGGGAAGAAGCGTTGGGTAAAAAATGAAGGCATGGGTTGGCGAATGCATAAGCAGAGGGTCTTTTTTCCCCGCCCCTTCTCTTTGTAGGAAGTCCAACAACTTTGCTTCGGAATGCGGCGTAATTTTTGCTTCCGTAAAAGGGTGAGCCCGATTGCAGTAGCCTTGCAAAAGCGTTTGCATGGTTCCCCCTGAGATATAATCCCAAGGAGATCTTCGCCCTTTTTCTTTTGCTCTTTCCAAAGCCGATTTCAGAAATTCGGGATCTTGGATGAACTGAATTAAGGCAGTCGTCAGCTCCGATACAAGCTGGGAATCAATCGATGAGGGTCTTTGGATATCCGCTTCAATTGTGGAAAAAAAATCGCGCAGGCAGCCGATGTATTCTTCTGCTGTGTAGATGGGCGTCCATTGCGATGCGTCCGTCCTTCCATGTTTGTAGACGAGGCGAAAACCTGCCATGCTATCATCATAAAGATGGCCCTCCTCTCCTAGAAGGGATGGATCGAAAAGCTCTTGAAAATACTCTTGGAGTTTTTCCGTATACTTTTTAACCAAGGTGGAAAACAGCTGTGAAATCATTTTAGCCAAAGCGTGACACTCGTCTCTCAAATCGCATGTACTCTGAAAATGGTGGTATCTTGCTGT
>JAZKAZ010000036.1:6743-10817 GCA_040388845.1 Chlamydiota bacterium
TCGTATTGATTCATTAGCGAGGAGAAAAAGCCGGCAATCGACTCAGCTTTTTCAGCTGCCTGATTTCTGGCATCTAGAGCCCTGTTTGCTGCGAGCGAAAAATTGGCCATCTCAGACTTGATGTGATCGCTGGATGCAGAGCGAAACATCGCCTCTGCACTCTGGTATGCGTGGAGCGCTGTTTCATATTCTTGATGGCATTTTTTTATTTCTTCATTTTGTGCAGCTAAATGTGCATTGATTTGAGCGTAGAGAAACGCTCCTATGCCTCCTTTTTGCTCTGCTTGCAGTCCTAGCCCAACGTATAAATTCCAGCGGGCAAAATCGACTTTTACATCGCAAAAAGAGGCGATCGTATATTCCCAGGTGCGTAAAAGCGCGCATTCAGTGACTGCTTGAAAAGCAAGGCAGGCCTTGGAGAGCCGCTTTTTCCAATCCGAGACTTTGAGGGCCCGCTCACTTGGTTTTTGGTAATAAACAGCGGTTTGCCTCGCAAGAAGCGGAGTCATTTGGATGCGGGAGAGGTACTTTTCATCTTCTAGGTCTTCTTCGGTGATTCCAATCCTTTCAAGCAAAATTGTCTGGATCAATTTTTCAGAATTTACAGGAAGCTCGATCTGGGCAAAAAGGCGCCGGAGCTCGTTTGCCTTTTCGTTTAAAGGCATCGTGGGCAAAAGAATGCCTGCTGCCTCCATTGCCGCCATGAGTCCGGGAGAATGGGCCAGACTTTCTTTGCTAAAGGAACTCAACGGCTTTTGCAGATCGCCCTTTCCCCAGCTAAGACTTAAAGGAACTGTGTATTCTTTGCCTCCTAAAATCCGCCGAAGGCGCCCTGTTGTGAGTAGATCATAAATATCTTTAAAAAATAAATTGGGATGGTTTTGCTGGATCAAAATGGCGGGAGCTGTCGCAAAGCAGGAACCCGTCGTTTGGCGAAGATAGGTAAGCCAGGCGCTTAAAACAGCCCGGCGGATATGGGATACTTGGATGGCGCGGATGGGATCTGGCCAAAGGGTTTCCCGAATTACCTCTTCTGCTCTTTTATGGCAGAGCGGGGGAGAAAACTTTCGGATCCAGCCCCAAATTTCTTTTTCTTCAGCCAAGAGCCGTAAACAATTTTGTAGATGGCGGAAGATAAAAAGATCGTTTTCCCTGCCAGGGCCTAAGAGGTAGGACCCTTTGGCAAAGAGGCGGTTGAGCTCTATCAACTCCGCTTGATCCAGTTCTCCTTTTTCATCGATGAGTAAATTGGCTATTTTCAAGGCCAGATTGCGAGCTCGGAATCGGAAGGAGTCCTGCAAAGGACAAAGGGTCATGAAATAAGAAATTTCCGCCTCTTGGGCAATCCCAAGATGGCCCGCCAAAGAATCCTTTGAGGATGTTTGCAGAAGAGAAAAAAAAAGTTCTTGAAATCGTTGGGGATCCACAAGTCCGTATTACAAAAAAAAATTTAAGAGAGCAAATGTAAATCCGCTTTACACCGATGTTTTCTATATTTCGTCAATTTTGTACAATCCTAAGGATATTTTTCCACTGAGCTATCCCATGAAAATCAAAGTCAAGACCCAAGCCCTCGAACTTCCCGAAGGAAGCACTCCTAGAGATGCCGCTGAAAAACTCCATCTCACTGCGCCAGAAATGGCAATAGCTGTCAGCGTCAATGGAATTTTGCGCGATTTTACCCATCCTTTAACCGAGGGAGATGAACTCGTTTTTTGGAATTTCGACGATCCGCAGGGCAAAGAGGTCTTTTGGCATAGTTCCGCTCACGTGCTTGCGCAAGCGATTTTACGACTTTGGCCCGCAGCTCAGCCCACCATTGGGCCCCCAATTGAAAATGGATTTTATTATGACTTTGGAAATCTCACGATTTCAGATGAAGATTTTGAAAAAATTGAAAAAGAAGCCGAGGCCATTTTAGCCGAGAATCCCAAACAGAGGCGTATTGAATTTGCAAACAAAGACGAGGCGCGCAAAATTTTTGAAAAAAATCCTTATAAGTGTGAATTGATCGATCGTTTTGAAGAAGAGCCGATCTCCGCTTATACACAAGGGGAATTTACCGATCTTTGTAGAGGTCCCCACATGGCGGGATTAAATAAAATCAAAGCGTTTAAAATTCTTAAAACTTCGGGCGCCTATTGGCGAGGAGATTCGAATCGAGAGATGCTGACTCGCATTTATGGGATCTCTTTTCCAGATAGAAAAAAATTAAAAGAATATCTCCTTCTCCTCGAAGAGGCAAAAAAACGGGATCACAAAGTGATCGGCCAGGCTTTGGATCTCTTCTCTTTTAAAGAAGAGGCGCCTGGCATGCCTTTCATCCACCCGCGCGGAATGATCATCTGGAATCGGCTGCTCGATTTTTTACGCATCTGTCTCAAAGAAGGGGGCTATCAGGAAATCAAAACACCTTTAATGATGAGCAAGGAACTTTGGGAGCGCTCGGGGCACTGGCATCACTACCGGGAAAACATGTACACCTCCCAAATCGAAGAGCGCGATTATGCGATCAAGCCCATGAACTGCCCGGGCTGCATGCTTTTTTACCGCACTGCGATGCACAGCTATCGAGAACTGCCTCTGCGCCTGGCAGAAATTGGCCACGTTCACCGCTTTGAGGCCTCTGGCGCGCTCAACGGCCTTTTTCGCGTCAGAAGTTTCCACCAAGACGATGCACACTTATTTATGCGTCCGGAACAAATTCGAGACGAGATCAATCAAATTCTCAAACTCGCAGATAAAATTTATATGACCTTTGGCCTTCCCTATCGGATGGAACTTTCTACGCGTCCGGAAAAATCTAAGACCATTGGAAGCGATGAAGAGTGGGAGAATGCGACAGCAGGCCTCAAAGGCGCACTAGATGACTGGGGCCACTCCTATCGAATCAATGAGGGGGATGGAGCTTTTTACGGTCCGAAAATCGATATCCACATCCGCGATGCAATCGGAAGATTTTGGCAATGCGGAACGGTGCAGCTCGACATGTCGCTGCCGGAAAAATTCGAGCTTGAATATGTAGCAAGCGATGCAGAGCACAAAAGACCTGTCATGCTCCACCGGGCAATTTTTGGATCGATTGAGCGTTTCTTTGGAATTCTCGTCGAACATTTTTCGGGGAAATTTCCATTTTGGCTCAGCCCCTATCAAATCAGAATTGCAACAGTTGCAGATCGGCACGCGCCATACGCTCATGAACTGGCTCTCAAAATCGACCAGCTGGGAATCATTTGCGATGTCGACGACTCACAAGAATCGGTCAGTAAAAAAGTGAGAACTGCGCAACTGCTGAAAACCAATTATCTGCTGACTGTGGGAGATAAGGAAGTTGAAAATAGAACAGCCGCCCTTCGCACGCGCGACAATGTAGTTCATGGCGAGATTGACATTTCAGATTTTCTTGCTAAAGTCGTAAAGGAGCGAAATGAGCGCGCGCTCATGTCTCCTTATTCGATCGCTCCATAAAGAGAAGAGGAATAAATCCATGAAAGTGATTTCGGTCAGCAGCTTTAAAGGCGGAACGGCGAAAACTTCTACATCGCTTCATCTCGCAGCAGCTCTTTGTTTGTATCATCAAAAAAAAGTTCTTCTGATCGATTTTGATGCACAGGCAAATCTCACAACAGGTCTCGGATTTGATCCGGATGAGCAAGATAGTATCGCTCCAGTATTGCAAGGGGAAAAAACACTTCAAGAAGTGATTTTATCGACCTGCATTCCGAACATGCACATTGTTCCTGCCGACACTTGGCTAGAGCGAGTCGAAGTTTCCGGATCGCTTGCAGCTGATCGCTATTCTCATGAACGATTGAAAGAAATTCTCCGCGATCTCGCATACGATTTTGTTTTAATCGACACGCCGCCTTCTCTTTGCTGGCTCACCGAATCTTCCCTAATTGCCTCACAGTGTTCTTTAGTTTGCGCAACGCCTGAATTTTACAGCGTGAAAGGGCTGCAGCGCCTCTCTCTTTTCATCAATAATATTTCCGAGCGCCATGGCACAAAAGTATTGGGAGTGGCTCTTTCGTTTTGGAATCCCCGCGGCAAAAGCAATGATGCATTTTTGAAAGT
>JAZKAZ010000037.1:0-12072 GCA_040388845.1 Chlamydiota bacterium
TTTTCTGATCTTCAAAGGCAGCTGGAAGAATTTGTGTGCGAAACAAGTCAATCATCAAATTGACTTCGATATTCATTACTTTGGCATATCGCTCAACCAAAACTTCATACCGGCTATGAATTTCTTCCTCGCTCAAGATCCCTGCAAAAGCGGAGATGCTTTTTTTCTCAATCAACTGTCCAAAGGCGTGGAAACTCTTGGCGATATTCGGCAGTCCGCGGACAGCTGCCTCCTCCTGCCATTCGAGGGAATAGTTATTTCCTCCAAAAAGAATCGACTGGGAGTTGGCGAGGTGTTTGCGAAGAGTCGGAAGAATTGCTGCAAAAAGAGCTTCCCCGGAAAGGGCTTTATCTTTCACCACATCTCCAATCTCGTCGAGAATCAGATGGAGGCTGTCTGCAACAATTGCATTGATGACAGATAGGGGAAAAGCTGAATGCGCGGGGGCGCCGACTGCGCGAAATTCAAATTTATTGCCAGTAAATGCAAAAAAAGAGGTCCGATTGCGATCCATTGGATCCGCTGCACAAGGAGGAAGCGAAGAAATTTTCAAGTCAATCACCCGCACATCTTGGACGCTCAGTTTTTTCTCCTCAATCAGCTGTTCAATGAGCTTTTCTAAGGG
This sequence comes from Chlamydiota bacterium, assembly GCA_040388845.1. GTDB lineage: Bacteria > Chlamydiota > Chlamydiia > Chlamydiales > SM23-39 > JAZKAZ01. The sequence goes on from JAZKAZ010000037.1 coordinate 626, forward strand.
CTCTCCTAAAAAAACAGAGAGGATCGTAGGAGGCGCTTCAGACCCACCCAGACGATGGTCATTTCCCGCAGAGCCAATGCTTGCCCGCAAAAGAGCTGCATGCTCGTGAACCGCGCGTAAAATCGCAGTTAGCAGGATTAAAAATTCGAGACTATTTTCTTTGGGATCGAGAAGATTCAGACCAAGATCGGTCGCCATCGACCAATTGTTGTGCTTGCCGGAACCATTGACATAGGCAAAGGGCTTTTCGTGGAAAAGACAGGCAAGCCCATGATTGATTGCGGCAGTCCGCATGACCTCCATCAAAAGAAGGTTATGATCGGAGGCAGCTAAACCCCTCTCAAAAAGAGGAGCTACTTCATACTGAGCGGGAGCTACTTCATTATGCCGTGTTTTTAATGGGATGCCGAGATGGAGCGCCCCCTCTTCGAAATCGCGCATAAACGCAAGGACGCTTTCGTTCAACGAACCGAAGTAATGATCTTCCAGCTCTTGGCCTTTGGCGGGCCGAGATCCAAAAACAGTGCGTCCTACCGCTACGAGATCGGGTCTCATTAAATAAAGATCTCGATCGATTGCAAAATATTCTTGTTCAATTCCAACGGTTGAAAAAACACGGGTTCCCGGAGTGCCGCAAAGTTTTAGCAACCGCATCCCTACCGCATTGAGCCTCTCTTCGGAGCGAAGAAGGGGGATTTTGTGATCGAGCGCCTCCCCTTTCCAAGAAAAAAAGAGGGAAGGAATATAGAGTGTCACGCCATCTACTCCTTCTAAAAGGAAGGGGGGGCTAAGATCCCAAGTGGTATAGCCCCGGGCTTGATGGGTCGTGCGCAACCCCCCCGTCGGGAAGGAAGAGGCATCCGGCTCCCCGCGCATAAGGTCTTTCCCTTGAAATCTTTCGACAATCCCATGAGATCCCCAAGATAGAAAAGAATCATGTTTTTCAGCAGTGCCCTGAGTCAGAGGCTGAAACCAGTGAGTATAGTGCGTGGCACCTCGCTCTATAGCCCATTCTTTGAACACATCTGCAATCTGATCTGCAAAGTCGGAATTGAGCTTTCCCCTTCCTTCCATTGCCCCTTTTAAGTTCTCAAAAACCTGTGCGGGCAGCCTCTTGCCCATTAAATTTTGATCGAAGACATCTCTTCCGAATTCACGGGATTGAATCCCTTGCGGTTTGGGATCGGGATGCACTTTTATTTTGTGATTGTGAATTGTATCTATTGGTGTCTTCATAAAATTTCCCAATGTCGTAGGTTCGCATAACGCCTCAACCTGGCTCCCGGCTGCACAACAATTGCAACTTCAGCCCATTCTAAAAGAGGCAAATCATCTTCACTATCAGAGTACGCAATTGTTTTTTTCTGCCCTAAGGTTTTAGCAAGCATCAGCTTGGTAATTCCATTGACAAGTGTTGAAATTTGGCACAATCGTTCCTCTTTGTCAACGGCATACTCAGTCCCTTTCCATAGATCAAACCCGAGACGCTCTGCAATTGCGCCGACGATAAAATCGGGCGAGCTAGAAAGAAGAAAGGTTCGATCCCCTCTTTTTTTTGCCTCGCAAAAACGGCTAAAAACTGCGGGATTGAGCCATTTTTCTAAATTTTCATCGAGAAATGGTTTTACGGATTGAATAAATAAAGAACGGGGTTTGCCTCTCAATACAGCAGCAAAGACCCGATGGTGAAGCTGCGTAAGAGAAAGGCGCTCGGCTAGATAGCTAAAAAAAATCGGAACGACTTTCAACAAAGATTTAAAAGGGATCAGTCTTCTGCGGAGGAGAAAAAAATAGAACGAAAAGCTGCAATTTTTTTTTACTAAGGTTCGATCTAGATCGAATATAATACTATGCACAGCACATCTCGATCTTATAAGTAATCTGCCCCAGAGATCACAGAGGAATGAGGCGCTTATTTGCCTCTGTGTGCTCTGTGATCTCTGTGGTTGAAATTTCTAATTATCCTTCCAGCTCGGAAATCTTTCTTTCAATTTCCTCAATACCGGCTGCCGCTTTTTCGAGACGCTCTTTCTCTTGATCCATGAGCTCTCGATAGTGCATCGCTTTTTCAAAATCAAGATTAGAGCTGCCTATGATTTTTCGGTAAGTTTCCAGCTGATCTTTGATTTCCTGACGACGCGCTTTTTTCTGCTGCAGGACAATCTGGAGATTCTCCAGAGTTTTCTTCTCGTCATCGCTTAAGTTTAGAATGGAGTGCTCTTTCTTATCGGCAACTAAATCTTTAATTGGACGCAAGAGGCGCTCAATCTGCTGCTTTTCTATTTTAGAGACTTCCAGCTGATCAATTTGATCTTGCAATTCTTGATAGGTAGAGGAAATCGCTTGGAGATCCATCTGGTCTCCCTCTTTGGCCACTTTTGAGATGGTTTCTTTGAGCGTAACGATTTTTTCCCTTTTCATGCGGAATTTTTCTTTCTCAGCATGTTCGAGCGCATGTTGCTTTGCCTCTTGAGCCGCAATAAATGGATCTCGGAGTTTATAAAGCTCTTCCTTGAGGTAGCGAACATCGTCTCTGTGTAGAGACTTGGTTCGCATTTCTTGAAAAATTACATCCATTTCTCGATCGAGATCCGCTAAAGTGATCTCTGCCGATTTAGCCTTTAGAGCGTCGATCATCTCTTGAACTGATTTCATCTGTTCAGAAGAGGCCTGCTTTCGCTCTAGCACTTCTTTTTTATGCTCTTTCTCTAGCACTTTGACTTTATCCCAGCATTCGCTGAGTTTGAGGCGGGTGCGCGTAAAGACTCCACTGCTCAATGTCAATAGCTTAGCCATCCCTTGCAGAGCCTTGATCTCTTCGCGAATCGCATAATAGGGAGCGCCGATGACTTCTTCACCTTTAAAGTGATTCACGACAAATTGATCGACATCCTTCTCAAATTCAGCGCTGATTGCCTCAATCAGTTCCTTCCGTTTCGGGAAGATGAGATCCCCTAAATCGGAAAGGCGTTTAAAGAATTTCGTCTTAAATCGAATGCGCATATCCGTTTTGATGATCTCCTTGCGCAGACCATTCAAACGGCTTGCAAGGGTATTCAAAAGATTCAATTCCCGTTGGATTTGATTATATACATTCGATTTCTGACGGATCGTTTGCGATGCTTCAGGAAAGGAGATTTCGCCTGCCTGAGCGAGAATGGCTGCAAAATTTGATAGATCCGCCTCTAAAGCCTGGATCGCAAGATCAATTTGCTCCATCGCAAATGCGCTTTGCTCTTCTAAAATTTCCTTGAGCCGGCGCGCCTCTACAGTGAGCTCTACATACTCGCCCCAAAGTTTGGATCGAATCGAAGGATTCAAGTTCTCTCTAAAAAACGGGAGAATCAATCGGCGCGCTTCCCAAAACTCTCGGAATCGAGGGCTCCCTTCCTGGGAGATCGAGCTGCGCATAAAGACGAGCCCGTGCGCAATTTTTTCCTCAGGAGTCGGAAGAGAGGTTAGCTTTTCCGAAAATTCTCTAAAAAGCCCGCTCATCTTCTCGCGAAAATCATTTCGATTTTCGGTCTGGGATTCAGGTTCGGGTAAAGAAATAGGATCGATATCAGAAGGAATAGAAGGATCGGAAGAAGTCATATTGGAAGCCTTGCAAAAAAAAACAAAAATGTAACAGACAATTTAATCCAAATCCCATTTTCTTGAAAGAGTTTTGTGCTTTCATGGGAAAAACAGAGCAGAAAAGATATTTCTATTTGCTTAAATTTGAAGAACAAGCTATGTATCTGGCCCGCAAGAGGTGTCAAGTAATATTTTGATGCCTTTTTAACTTAATCCCACAACCGATCAAAAACTTGGAATTTTGGCCGGTTGTCGGATATCAATCGCCCTGCTCGAAATCCTGCAAAATGAGTTCTTTGAGTAGCTCCGGAGGATGCTCATCTATGTTTAGCCAGCGAAAGAGCGGCTCTTTCCGAAACCAGGTAAATTGCCGTTTTGAATAGTGGCGGGACGCCTTTTTAAATTCCGCGATGAAAGTTTCCTTATCTTCGGCGGTTTGGGGACCTGTTAAATATTCGATCGCCTGCCGATACCCAATTGCCTGCGATGCGGAGACATTTTTCAAAAGCCCTTTTTCTTTTAATTCGCGCACCTCATCTAGAAATCCTTTTCGGATCATCTCATCGCATCGCATTTCAATGCGCGAATAGAGCCTCTCTCTCGAATAGTAAATAAACCAACAGCGGAAATCATATTTTTGCTCCAGGAGTTGGTTTGCCTTTGGAAAGTCGCTGACACGCCTCTCTGACAAAGCCATAATTTCAAGCGCTCGGATAATTTTGTGCCGATCATACTCGGCAATGGTCTTCGCATATTCCGGATCGAGCATCTGAAGACGCTCATACAGCACCTCAACCCCAAGCTCCCGCATCTGCCGCTCTAATTGCTCGCGCAGTTCAGGCACTGACGGCGGTCCAGCAGGCGGCCCATATAAGAGAGCATGGATATAAAAACCGGAGCCGCCCACGACAATGGGGACATTTTCGCGTGAGGAGATTTCCTGAAAAGAGTCCTGCGCGCGATGATAAAACTCAGCGACATTGAAGGGTTGGTCAATGTCGCAGATATCGATCAGATGATGGGCGATCAGCGCCCTTTCTTCCGGAGACACTTTGGCAGTCCCGATGTCCATTCCCCGATAGACCTGCATCGAATCGGCAGATAAAACCTCCCCTCCAATGGCCTGCGCCAAAGACAAAGAAAGCTGGGTCTTTCCGGAGGCCGTCGGACCCGCAATGACAAGAATCCGTTTTTTTTTCGAGTTGGGAGGATTTTTTTCCTTTTGCACCACTGGATAGCGGAAAACACTTTGCGCGGTCAAAATGGCCTCTTCACTTCTGAAACTGCAAAGCTTCCTTTTCGGTAGAGCAAATATGGAGAATTTTATCAAATCCTGCCATTTTTATGATCTCTCCTACATCGTCAGAAACCGCAAAGAGAATCAGAGATCCCTTTTTTGCCTTCAACTTCTTCGTTCCCGACAAGAGAACGCGCATCCCTGCGCTGCTCAAATAGTCTACGAGGTTAAAGTCAAGAATGAGGTGATGGCAATTCTCATCGATCAGGCTATTGATTTTCCTCTCCAGGAGCGGAGACGATGCAGCGTCAAGCCTCCCGTCGATCCGAAGGATCACTCGATTTTCGACCCTCTCCAACTGAATATGCAAACCGACGCCCATAATTCTTTCCTTTTTACTGAATGATTTCTAAATGAATACGACGACCCAATCTAGCCCCGATTGTCATGGCAAGTGTTCGAAGCGATCGGATGATATTCCCTTTGCGCCCAACTACTTTGCCTATATCTTCAGGAGCTACCCGAATCTCGATCAAAAGACCGCTTTGTCCCTCGACTGCGCGGATATCAACCATGTCCGGTTGGTTGACCATGTTTTTTATAAGATACGCGACAAATTCTTCCACATTTTCCTCCTACAAAATTGAACCCAAAAAAAACTAACTTCAGAATTTAATTCTACCCTCTTAAGCTAACAGGATAAGAAAAAGGACGATTGAATTCAATTTTTTACGAATCGAGCGTACAATATCCTGGTCGTTTATCAGAATTGGGGACTTTGACTTAAGAGCCTGCTAAAGAATCAAGCAAACCCCGAAGGAAGAATGATCGTTTAAAGATGCATCGCCACGGGGCCACTACTGGTTTGCTTCATTCTTTAACAGCCCTCTAAACCCCGCTATCCATCGCCTACCATCGAAGGTTTTGCTCCCCACGCACCCTCTCTTTAAAAATTCCAAGCAGAACAAATCAAGAAGGCCACCGCAATGCCCTGTAAATATTGAGAGAACATATCGAAAAATACGGTTCCTGCAAGTATTTTTTTCTGAAACAAAATATAGAAATAAAGCGAATAATTTGATATAAAATCTCAAAAGTTACCACTAATAATAGGTTTAATTATGTTTCCTTCATCATTAGCGAGTCAATCAATGCTTGCTGTCCCCTCAGGGAATGAATCAGCGAATGAATCCTCAGAAGCCTCCGCTATGAAACAGTCAGCATCCGCCACTTCTATGGCTTATCAAAATTTACCAAGGACTGAATGGATCTCGAAATCTCTAGGGACACGAACCTATTCGCCTCTTTCCCCTATTAATAATTTTCCAGACGACCCAATTTTTTCTTCAATAGATCTAGATATTGGGGAAGCAGAGCAAAATCCAATAGCATGTGACCTTAGCTCCGATCTCTGTATTGGTCTAATCGATATTGATGACCCTGTATCTCAAAGTACCAGGAATAGCCAACTGATAAGCCAGAACCATGCCTCACAAATCCAATCGAATGAAGAGTACGATCCATTTCCCTACACATCAGGAGATTGTTTAATTTCAAATGAAAGTTTTTCAGATTTAGATCGATGTTTGAAAAGTTTGAAAAAAAATAATTTTCACTCGATTGATGACTTACTTAAAGGAGTTTTCGAGTTCTCGAATAATCATTCCTCCGCAAATCTCAAGAAAACAAAAAATGGATCTATGAGAACTGTAATAGACTATGATCCAAAAAAAATCGGGGGAAAACTTTGGAAAATTGGAGAAGATTTGAAAATATCTAAAGAAGAATTCGCCAGTATACTAGGAATCAGCCCAAGAACTCTTTCCAATTATAGAGATAAACTTTACCTTCCGGAAAAAAAATTGGAGGCTTTCGCAAAAAAGCTTAAGATACCTTATGCAGAATTAGTGAAGGGAACTGAGATGGAAAATTCAGCTCAAGAAACACCTGAAGGATCGCAAGACTCAAGCTCTAATCTTTTTCCGACAAGTTCATTTGAAGAATCTACAAATTCAATAAGCTTCAGGAAAATGAGTACTTCCCCTTTTACGAATATGAATAATTCAAGTCAAAAAATTGCATCATACAATTTAATAACCCACGCTCGAACATCAGGTATTTCTGAAAAAACACTTAAACAGTTCCTCTTCCGAAGGCTCGAGCATTTTAATAAAACTGAACAGCGTCGATTTATGAGAGTAACAGGCCTTTCAAGTTCTTGTTTCGATAATTACAAAACTGACGAAATTCTAGAAAAAATTTATAAATTATTAGATTACAAAAGCTTTGAGGAATTTTTAACTTCACTTAACAAAGAACCGATCGCTTTACGATCAATCTTTACTCCAGCAGACTCCTCCGATTCTTCACTCTCTCCAACTAAGAAAAGAAAAGCATCGCCGGGAAAAGAAAATTTCAATCAAATGCTGTCTCAAACCAATGAAACAAATGAACAAGCGCCTTTCAGGAAACCTAAAACTACTTATAACAGAGAAATTAGTGAAATCGCGCGCACCTTAGATCTATTAACAGAATCTAGTAGAAAAGCTGCTATCGAAAAATTTAGATCAGAAAATAGGATTGAATCAGGAGAGCTGTCAGAGGAAAATATCTTGAGTTTTATAAACTCCTTGGCAGAAAAATCAAAAAAACACTTCGACCAAGAGCTTGTAAATAAAATGCTAAAATCCACCGCTCTCCACCCTGACAAACCATTCGATGAAGACTTTATTAAAGAATATCAATCATCTCACACTTTTACTGCGCCTGTAAAAAATGAGTCGAGATCTTTAATCGTTCTTGCTGAAACTTTAAGAATTAGTCGACCGCTGCTGGGGCAGGCTATTGTACGTGAAAGAGATAAGCTCAGTCTAAATCAAAAGCAATTCAGTACTCTTATTGGAACCCCAGACGTAAAGAAAATAAGGAGATGGGAAAACGGCGAATCCTATCCTTCAAACCATTTTCTACAAAAAATTGCTTCTGCCTTCGGTTATAAAGAGGATATGAATGGACGCACAAGTGCTGCGAATTTTTTATATGCAATTAACGCAGAACAACAAGCTTCATCTTCACAAGAAACCTCCATCGCGATCTACGCCCAATAGCCGCTCAGCTTGAACTGATGAGGCAAAAAATGCGAAAGAATGATCTGTAACAACCTGAGATACAACTAGATACTGTCATGAAGGAATAAGCTATATCGAAAAACACCGTTATTATAAGCATTTTCCCCAGAAATAAAATATAGAAATAAAATAAATGATTTGATATAATATTATAAAACTTATTACTAATAACAGGTTTAATTATGACATCTTCAGCTTTAACGAGTAGAAATTCAGAATCCTCCTGTAGTCAATCAGCGCCTGAAATTCCAGCGAATAAGCCACTCAAGACTTCATCTCTTATGACTCAGTCAGCATCCGCCACTTCTACGGTTTATCACAGTTTAGCAAGGATTGAATTGCCGGAGCTACCTCTAGGAACGCAAACCTATTCACTTCTTTCCCCTGTTAATAATTTTTCAGAAGACCAAACTTTTCCTTTACTAGATATCGAAGATGATCCAGAGCTAAATCTAACAGTCTTTAACTTTGAGCCAGATCCTTGCATTGGACCAAACAATGTTGATGACTCTTCATCCCAGCATACGGCAGACGATTCTTGGATAGACCAATTGATAAGACGGAACAATCCCCTACAGATCCAATCGACTGAAGAGTGCGATATATTTCCCGATGCACTGGGAAATCTAAATCATTTAATTTCAAGTGAAAATTTTTTAGACTCATTGAGTCCAGGCAATTCTAAAAAAACAAATAATAAAAATAATGGACCTTACAAAAGAAAAAACAAAAACAAACAAGATAACTATCTTAAAGACATAATCGGAAACAAAAAAATTGACTTAGAAAAATTGGGGAAAAACATTACTCAAGCTAGAGGGGACCGAGGGTTTACTGCAGATCCAGATAAATTCGCAACTGAGATTGGGTGTACAGTTTCCCAGCTTGAAGCGGCAGAAGAAGGAAAGAGCGTGCTTTCTAAAGCTTGCTTGGAGAAAATTATTGAGATTTCTTCTTCGGCAAATCGATTTCATAAAATTAAAGATTTTTTTGAAGGATGCCTAATAGAGCCAAACCAAATTAAAAATAATTCAAGGAAAATTCACTCAACTAATGAATCCTCAAAAAAAAGCGGCCCAAAAAGACGTCTGCTCCCCAAAACCCCGAACTATCATCCAAAAAAATTAGGGAAAAAACTCTCGAAGCTTCTAGATGATAAAAACATATCGACAAGCGACCTCGCTGAAAAACTCGAGGTTTCTGAGGGTTCTATTTCCTGTTATCAAAGGGGAGACTCCTGTCTCGACAAGGAAAAATTAGAGAAAATTGCCGCTACATTTAAGGTATCCTATGATTGTTTATTGGAAGATTGCCGTATAAAAAATACTGATTTTTTTGATAAAGATCTAGACGACTCTCTCCGAGACAAAATCGGAAAAAACAAAACAATCAATAAACTAAAATTAGGAAAAAGCATTTCAGATATCAGAAGTAAAACTAACCTGAGTTTCCGTAAATTCGCAAGTTCTATTAAGATTTCAGCCGCAAAACTAAAATCAATTGAACATGGGTACGAAGACGAGATTACAAGGGATCTCCTGCAATACATTGTTGACACCCATTCCTCCAAGAATCTAGATCTTACTCTTGAATATTTGTTGAACCCAGCTCTAGAAGACCGCACTCTGGAAAACACCGCCATCTCTTCTCCCAAAGATGTAGAAGGAACTTCATCTGCCAATAACAGAGAATCTGCCTCCCCCACTTCTGGACTCGACAACTCCTCATTAGAAAGCGCGCCGGAATCGCTCCCTAAAGATCTATTACCTATCTCAAATCAGAAATCTTCATCGACATCTAAAAAGAAGAAAAGAAAACCATCCAGCGAACTCACAAATAATGAATCCTTAAAAAAAATTAAAAAAAGACGCGCAGGAAAAAAGAAACTGAACTGCGAGAGCCTGAGCTATCATCCAAAAAAATTAGGGAAAAGACTCTCGAAGCTTCTGGAGAATAAAAAAATATCGACAAAGGACTTCGCTAAAAAACTCGAGGTTTCTGAGCGTATTGTTTATTGTTATCAATGGGGAGAATTCTCTCCTGACAAGGAAACATTAGAGAAAATTGCCGCTATATTTAATATATCATATGATTGTTTATTGGAAGGCTGCCGTATAAAAAATACTGATTTTTTTGATAAAGATCTAGACGAGTCTCTCCGAGACAAAATCGGAAAAAACAAAACAATCAATAAACTAAAATTAGGGAAAAGAATTTTAAGTATTAGGAATGAACATAACCTGTATTCCAATGAATTTGCAAGTTCTATTAATATTAAAGCCGCAAAACTAAAATTGATTGAACATGGATACGAAGACGAGATTACAAGAGATCTCCTGCAACGCATTGTTGACACCCACAAGAAGCTACACCTTACTCTTGAATATTTGTTGAACTCAGCTCTAGAAGAATGCACTCTGGAAAACACCGCCATCCCTTCTCCCAAAGATGTAGAAGGAACTTCATCTGCCTCTCCCGCTTCTGGACTCGACAACTCCTTATTAGAAAGCGCGCAGGAACCACTCCCTAAAGATCTATTACCTATCTCAAATCAGAAACCTTCATCAACATCTAAAAAGAGGAAAAAAACTTTCTCGAAAACTAAAGGCTTACCCTTATCCTCGACTTTGCTTCCTCTTCAAAAAAAAATCTCTAACACTGATTTAAAAAATGTAATTCACACCATTGCAAAAGACCACAGCTTGGAAAACCAAACAGATAAAGAAGATTCTGTGAAAAAATTCAAAGTTGAAAATTTACCCGAGTTAGCTAAATTATCAGACGAATTCGTTGAAAAATATGCTGAAGATATTTGTTGTTACAAACAAAATCACAAGAACTACAAACTCGCGATATCAATGTTAAAATTCATAGCTCGCGATCCTACGAAATTCAATGATGATGAATTCATAGAGAGCTTGCAAACTCCAAAGTCAACTATTGCTCCTATAAGTATGGAAGTCCCTGATCTGGACTCTCAAACTAATAAAAAGTCGCAAAACTCTTCTCCCCCTGAGCTGCCTCCAAACAACAAGGAGGATCTTGCGTTTACTCTTCCAAGTCCATCTGAACAAGTTCCCAAAGACTCTATTCAGTCTCCAAATAATACTGCGATGGAACTTGTCCAAGAAACACCCAAAAAGGACAGTCTACTTTTCAATTCAAAAACACTCGCTAAAAAGTTGCGTATTAATGGGAAACAATTGGGAGAAGCTATTGCAAAAATAAGAAATGATAGGAACGAAAGTCAATCAGTTTTTGCCACGCATTTGCGCCTACCACAGACCACTTTAGCCCAAGTCGAAAAGTCTCGTAACCCAAGTTATTTTCCTACTGACGCAGTTTTAGAAAAAATTGCTAAGGGACTCGGTTACACAACAATTAAAGATTTTTTATATGCAATTCATTCAGTCGGCAAAAAGAAATCCGGTCCTTCAAGGCCAGATTTAGAGGGAGTTCCAAAAGACTCTATTCAGCCTCCAAATAATACTGCGATGGAATTTGTT
>JAZKAZ010000038.1:0-3130 GCA_040388845.1 Chlamydiota bacterium
GCTCGCTTGGGCCCTGTGACCTGTTGGACCGGGATTGCGCTGAGCTGCCCGTTCAGACTAGAAATCAAATCTGCCCGTTAAAGTCAGACCATGCATGTGAAGATCTGCTGCTGATGAACCGGTTGCGCTCACTGCTAAATTAGCCAATTTACGCATCATGTTCTGCTCCCAAAAAAGAGAGAAGTCATAATTGGCAGAAAAATCAATGTGGTAGCTTTTGCAACCAAGATATGTTCCCCATCCCAATCCAAGGCCGCATTCTAAGATAGGACGCAGACAGTTGTAATTGGATAAAGCAATGCTGATCGAAGGAAGTCTTGCAGCATCGGCAAGAACCACAACATTTTCACTATGTTTCACTTTTGTATAGCGGGTGAAAAGCAAACTGGTTGCCATGTCGGCCTGGAGACGAAATCCTTGCGACAGCAAGCAATAGGCATCAAATCCAATCCTCGGCCCCACTCCCCAAGAGTGAGATGAGTTATTAGACACTGCAGGACTAGAAGAAAGCTCGACGTCCCCCGCAGGAGTAGAGGTTGAGATGCTCAGGTTTTGCCGAATCCACGCAGCTCTCACGCCGGCAAAAGGATTGATTGTGAGACTTTTCCCCAGGTAATAAGGCCGCCCCATGACGAGGTCTGCCAAATCAAGGCGAAGATGCCATTTCGATGTGATTTGGTTTCCAAATAAGTACTGATCTAAGGGGAAAATCTGCTGATACCAATCATTTGGCACCCACACACCCTCGCCGCCTAAAGGAACAGCAGGAACTGGTACGGGAGCATGCTGCGTGATCGATGTTTGAGTTCGCATCCATGTATACTGGCCATAAACAGTCCATTCATCAAAATCCGTTCCCAACCCAACTTTAAAGCCAGAATTGTACTTAAAAGGCTGAGATAAAACGATCGTTTGGGCAGTCTCTACAACCGGGTCATTGGGGAAGGTAATTGGGTCAAACGCGAAACTATTGGCAATATCCATTCCCTCTTGATCTACGTACCAATAAAGATAGGACGCCGTAACGTATCCATTGGATCGACATTGTCCACATGAATCTTTTAAAACTATCGCTGCGGGAGCGTTATAAGCTGCCGGAAATTGTCCACATTTAAGAGGTTCTCCTCCCGGTCCGCAGCACACTTCTGACTCTCCGAAAAGCTGAGCGCCGAATAGCAACATTGCGACAGCACTTGTTAATTGAAAAACTTTCGATTTCATATTTCTCCTATTGGGTCATAGGTATTAGGTACCAAATATTGGAATTTTATTCAAAAAAAATAATACCGGACGCACCTCATCAACGAAAAAACTTTCGGATAATTGCCCATTTGACTGAGAATCTATCTGCGAAATTTTTAAACAGAGGATCATTCTATGACTGCGATAACAAACGGTACTTTTGACAGAATATGTAGTCAACTCCGCACCTGTTTGAATCAAGGAAAGTATATAGAAGCCAATTATCTTTTAGACACCACAACAGGCAGTGCCTGCATTCCCATTTTCAAAAAAATGGGCACGTTGAACGTAATGCTCGAACAGATTCTCGAAACACCGAACGATTCTTCAAGAGCCATTCAAGCGGAGCTGCTGGCAACCATCATGTCAGAGCACGAACTTGAAAGTATGTTTTCTAAGGTTTGCTATTTGGGCAGTTTAATCCTACAAGGAAGAGATTCGGAAGCGAGCCAAAATATCGATACTGAGCTCACATCGATGGCCGAAACATTTCTTTCTGTGTATCAGAGCACAGGAAATAAAATAATGCAGTCCCTTATGAAAGATATCATCGATTTTAATCCTGCCTCTCTCGAACGAATTTCTAGTGAGCAAAACGATGAATTCAAGTCCATCGAAGATCCTATCCATGTGCTGAGTTCCACAACCGCAACAACAACTCCAATTAACTGGGACGAACAGGACTAATACCAATCTTCGGAAATCCGCTCAAATCTCCATGTTTAGGACTGCCGATTTTTGGAAGATATGCGAGAAGAGATTTGAGAAACTCCTTGCCTCAGGAAGGAGTTTCTCTGCTCCTGCAAGGGGCAGCAAGGGTCTTGCCACAAATAAACAGATAGCTTGCTTGGATCCTGTCGAACAGCCTATTCAACCTAAAAACCGAGAATTTATTCTTCGAACTGATAGTATCAGGAAAATATACGAAAAATAGAGAGGATCGCCGTTAATCCAAAAAACAAGAAGTGGTGGGGCCTTGCAGCCTTGATGCCAGCAGTTGCCATGACCTTTGTCGACCAAAGCATTGTCCCCGTAGCTCTTCCCACAATACAAAAACAATTAGGAGCCAACACCGCCCAGCTCCAATGGTGCGTCAATGCCTATCTCCTAATGACTGCTGTTCTCGTTCTTGCCGGGGGTAAACTGAGCGACCGAATCGGTCATCGAAGGACATTTACTTGGGGGATCCTGATTTTCGGAGTCGCCTCTCTTCTTTGCGGATTAAGTCCCTATATTTCTTGGTTAATTGGAGCAAGAGCTCTCCAAGGTATTGGAGCTGCGATGATGATCCCAGCGTCTGCACCCCTTCTGATGTCTCTTTTTCCATCAAATGAGCGAGGGAAAGCGATGGGCATTAACGTCAGCATCTCTTCTCTTTTTTTAATTCTGGGCCCCCTCATTGGAGGCTACCTGACACAAAAGTTATCTTGGCATTGGATTTTTTGGGTCAACCTGCCGCTCGCAGCTCTTGGATTGATCTTGGTATTTCTATTCATTCCTCGATCTAACATGGGAGAGCAGAAATTTGATGGGTGGGGATTTCTCTTCTTTGCCATTAGCTCCAGTTCTTTAGTAATGGGGATTATGCAAGGAAAGGATTGGGGCTGGACCTCCTTTGAAATTGTCAGTCTTTTCCTTGTATGTTTGATCAGTGCTATCTTTCTATTTTGGCGGGAAAAGAAAGCGCGCCATCCCTTTTTAGATCTATCCCTTTTCCGCCATCCTAACTTTAGGGCAATCAATATCAGCATCTTTGCAACGCAGTTCACTCTGATGATCACTGTATATTGGGCTATTTTTTTTCAAGACTCTCTTGACTGGACCCCTTTGAAAGGGGGAGCGGTGACGGTTCTTTCTTCATGCCCCGTTTTATTTTTATCGCCTGTGG
>JAZKAZ010000039.1:0-4725 GCA_040388845.1 Chlamydiota bacterium
AGAAAATGGATATTTTTCATTATTTTTTTCGCGCGCCTCGGTGTCCCCTCGGTGATCTCTGTGTTTTTCTCTCTCCGTGCCTCTGTGTTAATTTTTTTTTTGCAGATAGGATTCTTGGGGGAAAGGACAAAGCCCCCAAGAATGCTTCCTTAAGAAAGTTCCCGCGCAGTCTTTCGTTCAAATTTGAGGAGCTTTTCGAAGTCCCGCGTCTCTGCCACGATGATTGAGGAGAGGCCGAAGAGGCCAACCAAGTTTGGAAAGGCCATGAGGCCATTCATGATATTGGCAAAGCTCCATACGGTCTGAAGGCTCAGGACCGCTCCAGGAATTAGAAATAGAATAAAGAGGATTCGATACCAGAGGATGCTTCGGATCCCAAAAATATATTCCATGCATTTTTCCCCATAGTAGGCCCAACCTAAAATTGTTGAGTAGCCGAAGAGGATCAGGGAGATCGTCACGACAAATCCCCCGTAAGGGAAGACATTTTCAAAGGCAAGAAGCGCCATGGAAGAGCCCGTAAGAGGCTTGCCGTCGGAACCCATTTGGCCCAGGAGGCCAGAGACCGCAATTGCAAGTCCTGTAATCGTGCAGACGACCATGGAGGTGATGAAAACACCGCTCATGGAGATGAGTGCATGCCTGCCCGGCACGTCGGTTTTGGCGGCAGCTGCGGCAATTGGTGCAGTTCCTAGGCCTGCCTCATTGGAAAAGACGCTGCGGGAAACGCCATATTGGATGGCGAGCATGATCGTAGAGCCGGCAAAGCCGCCCAGCGCCGCCTGGCCTGTAAAGGCAGAACTGCAAATCTGAGCTAAAGCCTGGGGCACGGCCTCAATCTTAAGAAAAATCACGATCAAACCACCTGCAATATAAAAAATTGCCATGAATGGAACGAGCCAGCTCGACACTTTGCCGATACTTTTGATCCCTCCGAAAAGAGCGATTCCAGTGACGAGGGCAATGCCGATGCCGACAAAAAGCGGGTCGATTTGAAAAAATTCTTTCATCGCCCCTGCAATGGAATTGGCTTGGACCATGTTTCCCGTGCCGAGGGCTGCGATGCCGCCCGCAAAGGCAAAAAAGAGGGCAAGTCCCTTTGATTTAAGCCCCCGTTCGAGGTAATACATGGGGCCACCACACATTTCCCCTTTTTCATCGAGGGTTCGATATTTCACCGCGAGAATAGCCTCTGCGTATTTTGTGGCCATTCCAATGAGAGAAGCTACCCACATCCAGAAAAGGGAGCCTATCCCTCCCATTGCAATTGCAGTAGCCACCCCTGTGATGCTCCCGATTCCAATCATTCCCGCAAGGGCCGTCAGGAGAGCTTGAAACTGACTGATATCCCCTTCGGCTTTGTCATCTTGGCGGGTGAAGGCAAGTTTTAAGGAATAAAAAAGATAGCGAAACTGGATCCCGCGGAGCGCAAAGGTAAGGTAGAGGCCGACTGTGCTTAAGAGTACTAGTAGCGGGGCTCCCCAGATCCAATTTTCGATTTTTATGAGCCAAAATTCAAGGGTTGTCATTAGGCAATCCTATAGGTAATTTTTGTGAATTGTTACGGGTCACGCTCGACAGATGGAGCGGTTTTCCAGGAAGACGAAAAGAGAATGGCTTTGATCCATCACCGAACTTTAGTGGAATTTGACTCTGGTATGATACGTTCCTCCCTCTTTTTTGTCCCCGTCAAAAAAAGATAAGCTAAATTTTAAAAAAAAATGTTATGAATGAATTGTATGAAATATTTCCATAAAAACCATCACCTCGTGGGCGGCACCCTTTTAGTCGCAGGCACCAGCATTGGAGTCGGGATGTTAGCGCTTCCTGTTGCAACAGCTGCAGGCGGCTTTTTCCCAGCAATTGGAATCTACATCATTGCCTGGATTTTTATGGTAGCAATCGGATTGCTTATTCTGGAAGCTTGTATTTGGTGTCCAAAAGATGCCAATTTAATCACTCTTTCGAGAACTTTGCTCGGAAGTAAAGGGGCAGCTGCCTGCTGGATCCTCTATCTTTTTCTTCTCTATTGCCTCATGGTCGCTCATACGGCAATTGGAGGGTCTGCCATCAAAGAGATCGGATTGCCTGGGCCCGACTGGCTTTTTGCCGCGCTTTACGTAGCGGTGTTTGCCCCTGTTGTTTATTTAGGAACTCAATGGGTAGACCGGCTCAACGTCCTTTTGATGCTGGGACTCATTCTCACCTTTTTTCTCTTTTTCTTTAGTTCTTTTGACCAAATCCAACCCACTCTGCTTCTTCGCATGAACTGGTCTAAAGCCTGGCTTGCCCTGCCCGTTGTCGTCACAGCATTCGGCTTTCAAACGCTGATCCCCACTTTGATGACTTACATGGAAAGAGATCACAAAAAGGTGCGTAAAGCCATCTGGCTCGGCACTTCGATTCCTTTGATTCTCTATTCGATTTGGGAATTAATCATTTTAGGAATTATTCCCCTAGACTTACTCCTCGATGCCGCAAAATTAGGAGAAAATGCAGTCATCCCTCTTCAAAATGCAGTGCAAAAAGGAACGCTTGGAAAAATTGGAGAGCTCTTTGCCTTTTTTGCGATGACCACTTCTTTCATCGGCCTAAGTCTTGCCTTTTTTGATTTTTGGGCAGATGGACTGAACTGGGAAAAGAAAGGACTCAAAAAAATCGGCCTTTGCGCGCTTGTCTTTCTCATTCCTCTCTGCATTGTGTTCGTAGATCCTGAAATTTTTCTAAAGGCATTGAATTTAGCAGGAGGAATCGGAGTTGCCCTACTTTTTGGAGTGCTACCCGTTTTACTCGTTTGGTCCGGAAGATATTCCTTGAAGCATTCTTCTCTGCATGTGCAACTCGGCGGCGGCAAGGCCCTGCTTGCACTTTTACTGCTATTTTCTCTTTTCATGATGATCATGGGATTCATTTCTTAGTTGTTTTGAATCTAGCCATTTTTTAGCATCATCTCTCATGGAACTTCCCAGCCCTAGCCAGCTCAAAAAAAAATATCCGCTTCCGCCCCCTATTGCAAACGCTATTTCTGAATGGCGCAATCGGGCAAAAGACATCCTGCAGGGAAAAGACTCCTCGTTGATTGCGATTGTCGGTCCCTGCTCCATTCACGATCCAGCATCGGCATTGGAATATGCGCAGCTATTGAAAAAATTTTCTCAAGAGGTAGATAAAACTCTGTTTCCGATCATGCGTCTCTTTATTGAAAAACCGAGAACGCGCCTTGGCTGGAAAGGGATTCTTTATGATCCCCATCTCGACGGCTCCGATGACATCGCAAAAGGCTTAGAGATTTCTCGCAAACTGTTCCTTGAAATCGCAGAGCTCGGCGTCCCTTGCGCAAGCGAAATTTTAGAGCCGCTCACAGCTCCTTACTTGGATGATCTCCTCGTCTGGGGATCCATTGGCGCGCGCACCGCAGCCTCTCAACCGCACCGCCAAATGGCCTCGGGCCTCCCCTTTCCTGTTGGATTTAAAAACGATCTCTATGGAGAGCTCGATAATGCAATTTCAGGGATCGTCACTGCAAGGACTGCCCAATCCCATATCGGAATCAATTGTGAGGGCAAAATCGCCGCCCTAAAAACAAGGGGCAATCCCCTCTCGCATCTCGTTCTTCGCGGGGCCAACCATTGCCCAAATTACGACCCGCTTTCAATTGCCCGGGCCATTTCACTCCTTAAAAAAAATCATCTCGAATCGCAGATCCTCATCGATTGTTCCCACGGCAATTCGAATAAAGATCCTCGGAGACAACAGATTGTGCTAGAAAGCGTGATGGCGCAGCGCGCCTCTGGCAATGAGGCCATCAAAGGATTTATGTTGGAGAGCCACCTTTTCCCTGGGAAACAACCGCTGAGTTGCGACCCCTCTTTGCTCCGCTACGGCGTCTCCATCACAGATCCTTGCTTAGGCTGGTCAGAGACGGAAATTCTCCTCTCAATTGCAGCTGAGCGATCGATGTCAATCCATTCTGTCCAAAAGTGATGATTCCAAGTCTCAAGAACATTGCCGTCTTTCGATACCACCTGAACGCGGTAAGTCAAAATCCTTGAGTCCATCTCTTCGCCTGGATTGGAAAAGAAAAAGGCCGCCACATCTCTTTTCCGCTCGATGGGATGGCAAATCAACTCTTGGGTGTTATCCCAAAGCCGCACCGTGATCTGCAAAGACAACTGCTCTTGAAAAAGGCTTCTGGGAAAATCCCAACTGACAAGCAGCCTCTGTCCCAGACGGGGGTGCTCCTGCCTCGGGTCAGGAGTATTTACATGAGAGCTTGCCAAAAACTTCCGATCGATCCATTCTTGCTGAACATAAAGATGATTTTTATAGCAACCGGTAAGCAAGGCTATGCATAGAGCAGCCCAGCACCTTTTTTGAAAACAAATGATCCATTGATTCATGAAAAATCCAGAAAGTGTAGCTGGGGCAGTTTTTTCATCCGACCGAACTGAGGTGCTCCTCATCCAGCGGCGCGATGTCCCGGTATGGGTGCTTCCTGGAGGAAAAGTAGACGCCCCAGAGACGCCCGAGTATGCCATTGTACGGGAAATTTTGGAAGAAACCGGCTTTACTGTCAAAGTATCTAGATTAGTGGGCGCCTACACCCCGCTCAATCGCCTAGCTAGATTTACCCATCTCTATGAATGTATTGTTGTAAGTGGAAGTGCAAAACTCAATCCAGAGGCAAAAGGAATTCGATTTGTCCCATTGGCCCATCTTCCGAAG
>JAZKAZ010000039.1:4735-5291 GCA_040388845.1 Chlamydiota bacterium
ACCCCCCTATCTGGAATGGATTGAAGATGCCCATTTACTGGGCCCTCCGCTTAAAAAACCAATTCGCAGCGTCACCTATTGGGCTCTCTTCAAAAATCTTATCCTTCATCCGATTCTAGTGATTCGATTTCTTCTAGCCCGCTGTGGTTGGGCGATCAATTCCTAAGCGCCTTATTTTTCCAGTTCAAAAAATTCAATCGGCTTTCCCAAGATCTTGGCAATTTGCTCTAATTTTTCAGGGGTAGGTCGAAAGCGTCCTGATTCATATCTGCTAATAGTCGTTTCATGCATCTTCAGTAAGTCAGCTAACTTGTTTTGAGCTAGGGTCCCATCACCATACTCCTCTCTGGCTTCTTTGATCTTTTTTCCCAGTTCCTCATAGCGACGAGCTGTTTTTCTATTCTTAGTTGGACGAATTTTTTTTGAATTGTTCGAAAGGGATTGATTCAATGGCTCTATCATTTCTTCTTGTGAGAAATTCAGAAAGTCTTCAGGGTTATTGGATGAACTTGACATTTGCCCATCCTCCGGTCCGCACAACAAAGTAGCGAACTCA
>JAZKAZ010000039.1:5325-11293 GCA_040388845.1 Chlamydiota bacterium
CGATTTTTTCTATGATTATACTCTTTTTAGGAAGATGCCTTTGGGACTCATATTTTTGAATCATGTGTCCCGTAATCCCATCGCCAATGGATTCTGCAAATTCTATTTGAGATATATTAAACGGCAGCCTAAGTCTAAAACGTTTAATTTTCTCCCCGAAGTTATCCGAGGAAATTTTAACTTCTTTATTCTGTATTTTAAAAATTTTAAATAACTTTTTTTTCTGAACAAGCAAAGATGCCAAAGAAATTTTAACTAGCTTTTTTTTCTGAACAAGCAAAGATGCCGATGGGTCTAATGGCGTATGACATGAGAAATATTCAATGGTCTTATTTATTTTCTTACAAATTCTTATTAGATGCCTTTCTTTAGGATAAGACTCTTCTGCTTCCCATCTTGGAATTCTAGATTCCTTAAGATTGCAAAATTTAGCGAATTCTTGCTGTGAATTTGCCCCCCTATAGGATTTGATTTTATTTGCAAAATCGTTTATGGAAATTTCAATTTCTTTGCCCAGCACCTTAATTATTTTAATGACTGGATCGGGCGATGCTCTATTTATAATGGCACTTAAAGAATTTGGATCCTCAGGCAACTCATTTTCTTTTTGCGGAAAAAATAGAAAATCTTGAGTGTTATTAAACAATCTTGGAATTTGCGGCAAAAAATCATCTTCCGGCAGAGGAAAAAAAGCTTCTGACTCAGCGTTCTCGACTGAAAGATTCCTGTTTTCTGAAGAGTTAAACTCATCCTGCAAAGATAAATCTTCAGGATTCCATTCTTCAATTTCAGACTCACTTGCAGTCTTGCGCCTCTTTTCGAATGTCTCTGAAAAGAACTCCTCTTCAATTGCCTTTCTTTTATTGTTATCATTGGTTGGAAGTGAAAAATGATAGCTCGTGGGTAGATGCGGAATTGGAATGTGTTGAAGGCTTGGAGGAATATATATGCCGGGGGGATAATCAATAAAAGACTCTGAACTATTTGCAAAGAGACTAGTAGCAGGGAGCGCCAAAAGAGGATGCGCGACTGCAGAAATCACATTTGACTGATTTAAATTAAAATAATTACTTTCTATCGTATTATTTGATTGCGCATTGGAATCTAGTGGATTTAAATTATTAGTAACAAACATTACTCACCATAGTTAGTTTTTATAAAACATTATATCAATAAATATATTTTATTTCAAATTATTTAATTAAATTAGTTTTAATATACCAAAAATCTGCGCTAGGGGCTGAATATCAAGTTATAGCTAAATCGCTAAGGAACAAGTACATAACATTCATGGTGTTGGCCTGACCTCGAAGAACTATACCGTGCGCGGTTAGATTCTTGAATTTTGTGGGCCTCAGGGTGGTCCAGATTTGAACGATCGCGAGGAGTGATCGTTCAAAGATGGGCTGCCATGATGGCCGCAAAAATTTAAGAAGCTAACCGCGCACGGTATAGAGCTTTGAGAATCTACTTCGAAATTTTTATGATGTTTTACAGGAGAAATGTTTAATTGGCATTTTTGTAGCTTTGGCAATTATTTCTAAAGTTTTACTATTTTTCGGAAGATAACGTCGACCCTCATACGTTTTGAGCGAGCTTGATTTAATATTCTCCTCAAATAATTTGGCAAATTCCTTATGCGATCGATTGCCCCTGAGCTTTTTAATTTTTTCTGAGAAATCTCTTGGAGAAAGCACTATTTTTTCATTTCCTATTTCATAGCTTCTACTTTTATTTTCTGAAACGGGCTTAGCTGTTAAATTTTCGGGCGGCTGAGGTTCTTCTTGCACAGAGACAGCTTTTTGGGGATTTAGAGAGAAGTATTCAATTGGCATCCCTGTCCTATCGGCAATTCTTCTTAGAGCTGAGGCAGGAGGAAAAGAGAGTTCCGTCTCATATCTCCCGATCTGGAACAATGAAAGACCGCACAAATCTGCAAAACTTTCACGCGACATCTCTCCTCGAATGTGTCGGATCTTATTTGCAAAATCTGTTGAAGAGAATTCGATTTTTTGCCCGTCTACATGAATAATTTTTTTTATGACTGGCTTATTTTGTTTAATGCGACGCCGATGCGAAATAAGTGAGGAAGGGTGTATCAAAGGAAACGTGGGTTTCTTAAGATTAGAGGCTTTACGCGACGGTGAAGTCGCAGTTTTGAGTAAACGAAGAAACTCTTGATGTTTATTAACAGTAGTTGAAGGGGGACTTAAAGGCGTTGGCCCCTTTAAAAAGGTATTTAAATGATCAGGCCCCTCTAATAATTCAAGGGAGTCTTTTTGCGAAGAAAATTGAAGGTTTTGAGAGTTCTCGAATGCACTTACAATTTGTGACAAAGAAGCGTTCTTCGGCATAAGCAAAGAAGCCTCTAATCCCTCTTCATCGAAATCAAGACTTGAGTGATTTAATAAAATATCGTCTCGATCTGATTGAACAAACATATTAGAGCCGCATTCTTCAATTTCAGTTTCCCATGCAGCCGTTGATATTTCATGGGTCTCAGTAGAAGTTTTGATCTTTTTTACTGGATTGTCTTGTTCTTGAAAGGCAATTTTTCGTTTATTGCCATTGAATATTGGACCTGAAAAATTTTGGCAATGAGAGATTTGAGGAAGAGCTGGAATCGGGAAAAATAGTTCAGACGAAAATTTGGTATTCTCTGAGCCATTTGAGTTCCTATCCTCTGGGGTAGAATTGAGAAATGATGCTGGAAATAAACTGTTAGAAATCTCCGAAATTCGGTTCAACTGACTCTGATTAGAACAATCTTGGACTTCACTATTTGAGAGTACACCTACATCATTTCTTGGAAAAGAACAAACACTCAAGGACATAATTAAGCCTATTATTTATATTTTCTTTTATTATTATATAAAAATTGCATTTTATTTAAAAACGTTAAATTAATTTTTATATATAAAATTTGATTTTTTTGGGGAGAGCCGAAAGCTGAACCCCAGCCGCTCACCCACATTTCGGAAAGGAAGAGCCGGCTTCTGAAGATTTTTTTAGTGTCCTCTTGATTTTTGACACTCTCAAATACCTCAAAATAATTTATTTGTGTATACTACTTAGCCATAAAGCGCGCGCACGAATTCAAGAGGATTAATAACATTTGTCATTAAACTAAAACTAAAATAAAATACCCAGACAAATATAGGCAAATATGACTTTCCTATCCAAAACAGATTTATACATACATAACTTTAACAAACAAACTAACCGTACCTGTCCGTCAAAATGGATCCATGACCATCCTACAACTGTGAAAGTCCTTCAAATCGCAGCAGCATTTCTAGGCACGGCTGCGCTGAGTTCAATCTCATTTATTCTCCCCGTTGTAGGGATTGCTGCCGCTTGCGGAATTGGACTGAGTGGAGCTGCTTTTCTCTTTGCTGCAACTGTGAGCTGGCTTTTTCTAAACTATGTCACCTGCGCAAGGCATAGCATGGATGAGCGGGTTTTTAAAGAGGCGCACTGCGAAGGGGGAAAAATCTATTACCGAGGAAAAATTCCCATTTTAGAGCTGAATTGCGAAAATCCGTTTCAAGCAGGCTATGCGCACGGTTATCTTTTAGGGGCTCAAATTCATCCTCTGAAAAAAAACATGGAACTTGCCATTCATTCCGTTTTAAGAAATCCGAGATCGCCCCAACTAAAAAAAGTTCTTCATGAATTACGCGCGCAAATCCCTGCAGACTATTTGCGCGAAATGGAGGGTTTAAGCGAAGGATATAACGCCTGGGCCAAGGCGGCAAATCTCTCCACACGGATGACTCCAGAGGATGTCCTCTTAGTGCATTTAATTCCTGATTCAAAACATTTTCATCCGAAAGAACTGGAATTGGCTTTTGGAAAAAGAAAAAAAGAATCTGATCTTCAGGGAGCCATGGCCTGCACCTCTCTTCTTCTCCGAGACGCTCAAAAAAGGGTTGTATTCGGAAGAAACATGGATTGGTGTCCCTTTGGAAAAGGGGCAGATGCAACCGTTGTGATTTTACGCAAAGCTGAAAAGACCGCTACTCTCGGATGTGCAGGCATGATCGGGGCCATCAGCGCTTGGAATAAAAACGGGTTGTCGATTGCGATGAATGTTTGTCCAGGAAAGACCTCCGAGGTGCGAGGAATTCCTACAACCTTGTTCTTGCGTGAAATTTTAAGAAAGTCAAAAACCGTACGCGATGCCGAAGAAATGACAGCGCAAATAAGACCCCTGGGCCCATCCCACACCATTCTTGCAGATCGAACGGGCAGGGGAGCTTGCATCTCTTTTTACCAAGGGCCCCGAGAACAAGATTATATCCGGCATTTAGAGGAAGACAAACCCTTACTTACTGTGAACTGGAGATATCCTGAGTGTAGAGGAGGCTCTTTTGATAGCGCTGGGAGAACAAAAATTTTAAACCGCTATTTTCGAGAAGCCTCAGCTCAAATTCCAGCAAATGAACTTGATGCGCATAAACTGATGGAAAACGCACTTAAGCTTACGCCCCTCGTTAATTCTTGGATCACAATGCATAGTCTGATTTTTACTCCGCAATTGGATGAAGTTTCTATGAGTTGGGACAATGGGTACGCGGCGGCAGCTTCTCGAGAAACTCTCTCCATGAATGGGATTTTTAACTAATATGACAACCCAAGTAGAGCTTCCGAATATTCTAGATGGCGAAGATAAAAGTTCTCTTTTAGGAAATCGGATCCGAAAAAATTACCGCCATGTGCGAAAATGGGCCAAACGGACAAACACTAATTGTTTCCGCATCTATGATTGGGAAATTGGGCGCTATCCTTTGGCAATCGATTTTTACGCCGGGAGGTTTTGCGTTCACTACTTTTCAAGGGACCGTGAAAATCCCGAGCCACTTCCCGAATTTGTCGAAGAAACCAATCAAGTCTTAGTCTCTATTTTTGGTGCAAATCTAAGCTCTATTTATTGGCGCTCCCGCATCAAACGGAAAAAAATTGAACAGTATGAAAAAACTGGGGAATCTCAAGAGTTTTTCACAGCGTTGGAATACGGAGTTCAATTTAAGATCAATCTTCTCGATTATTTGGATACGGGACTTTTTCTAGATCACCGAGAAACACGCAGATACATCGCCTCGGTTTGTAAAAACAAACGGCTCCTCAATCTTTTTGCCTACACATGTTCTTTCAGTATCCATGCAGCTGCAGCTGGGGCGACATTCACAAAAAGCGTTGATATGTCAAATACCTATACGACATGGGGAAGAGACAATTTTATTCTCAACTCTCTTCCCTTGAAAAACAATCCGATTATCCGCGCCGATTGCTTGAAATTTCTAGATGAGGAAATTGAAGCTGCCGTCAAATATGATCTCATTGTGATTGATCCTCCGACAATTTCGCGCTCAAAAAAAATGGATCAAATGTTTGATATTCAAATTGACTACGTCTCGCTGGTATCTAGGGCTCTGAAATTACTTGAGCTCGGGGGGAGCATCTATTTCAGTACCAATTCCCGCAAATTTGTTTTTGAAGAGGCTCATTTCCCCAACTGTTCCATCTTGGACGTCTCTAGCAAAACGCTCCCCATCGACTTTCATGATCCGAAAATCCACAGATGCTGGAAAATCTCAGCTCTTTGATCCTTATATACCAAAATCAAATTTTCAAGTAATTTCGGCATAGACCCATTAAAATACTCATTTACAAAACCACCTACCCCAAGTTATAGGAAAAAGAGACAAGCCTATGCTGGCCAATCTGCGAGGTCCTAATGAAAAAATATTTCCTTTCCAGTTTCTTCTACATCGTTTTTCTCTGCAACACTTTGATTGCGCAAGACATCGGTGGGTTTTGGAAGAGTATTAATGAAAAAACAGGACTCCCTCAATGCGTGATCGCAGTCTATGAATACGAAGACTTTTATTATGGGCGAATCATCGGCACGTTCGATGACAATGGAATCATGGATCAAACGATTTATAAGCCCAGAGGACGAGCT
>JAZKAZ010000040.1:0-6776 GCA_040388845.1 Chlamydiota bacterium
GGTCTCGGCATCCTCACTTCCATTTTTGAGACATTTGCTCCGTGGAAAGGAGAAATGGCAGGCCGTCTTCGGGGCGTTCTCATTTCCAACTGCCTCGGGAAAGCAAATGCATACGGGCTCTTCAATCTTCAGGAACGAGGCAGCCTTTTTGTAAAACCGGGAGATGAAGTCTATGAGGGAATGATCGTGGGCGAACACTCCCGCGACAACGACCTCATCGTGAATGCGATCTAGGCCAAGCAGCTCACGAACGTCCGCGCTGCCGGAAGCGATGAGAATATCATTCTCACTCCGCCCCGCAAGTTCACATTGGAGCAGGCAATTGACTATATTGCAGATGATGAGCTTGTAGAAGTCACGCCAAATTTCATTCGACTGCGGAAGATCTACCTTCTCGAGCTGGACCGAAAGCGGCACTCTAGATAGTGAAAAAATTCTGACCGCAAGCCTTAAGAGGCTTGCGGCAGCAATTTCCGCTGCCCGTTCTTTTATTGTAAAAATTTTCACTTTTGCATAGAGTATTTGGAAATCTATGCGCTCCAAAAAAATAATCGTTCTAGCATCTCTGCTTGTTTTGTTAGCCTTTGCCATCCCCATTGAACATAAGTATGATAAACTCTTCCGTTTTTATTCCCTGACGCTCATTCCATCCCATCTCAAAGTGCCCGCTTCTTACCCTAAAATGATCTATTTTTACGCCTCAGATCTCATTGCGATCCTTCTCTTTTCTCTCAGCCTATTTTGGCGGCAAATTCCCCTTCGGCAATTTTTGAGCAAAGGCGCTATTTTTCTCTGGACCCTTCTTTTTTGCGCATTTCTTTCGATTGCCGCCTCTCCTTATGCCTCTTATCTTGTTCCCTATACTCGCCTCTTACAGCTTTTGACGCCCATTCTTCTCTTTTCGTCCCTTGCCCACGCATTTACCTTTGAAACAAAGGAAAAAATCAGCCGTCTGATGCTAGGCGCCCTTATAATCACTGCGATTTTTCAGTCTGGAATTGCAATTGCTCAGTATTTCCACCAAGGCTCTCTCGGACTTCGTTTTTTCGGAGAAATCCAGGCAAGTCCCGAAAACCTAGCAACTCCCAGCTTCGAGATGCTCAACGGACAGCGTTGGATCTTTGATCGAATTTTCGACCGCATTTCTTCGACACCGTACATCATGCGCAGCTCTGGCACTCTTCCTCACCCCAATGTTCTAGGCGGTTTTTTAGCCCTATCCATTCTTGCAAGCTACTCATTTCTCTTGGACATGACGAAATGGCGCTTTTGGATCGCCTTGACACTCCCCCTACAATTTTTTGCAATGGCTGTCACTTATTCCCGTTCAGCTCTTTTCGGCTGGGCAATTGGATCTTTTGTCTGGTTTTCCCTTCTTTTGTTTAAGAGAGGCATCAAGAGTTTTGCAAAGGATTCGGGAAGCCGTTTTTTAAGCTTTGCCGTTTTATTTTCCGTTTTAATGACCGCTTTTCTTTTGCATGACCAATACCTTCATCGAGGCGGCATTGTCAATTACAACGAAGTGGCTCAACAATCAGATGGCGTCCGGTCTTTCCATCAAAAAGTCTCTTTAAAAATGACCTGG
Organism: Chlamydiota bacterium; assembly: GCA_040388845.1. GTDB lineage: Bacteria > Chlamydiota > Chlamydiia > Chlamydiales > SM23-39 > JAZKAZ01. The sequence continues at coordinate 1,586 of JAZKAZ010000040.1, forward strand.
CAAAACCCCCTGCTGGGCGTTGGATTTACTCAGTACTCGATCCATGCTCCCCAATATTTCCCCCCCAATAGCGATCCTCTTTATCACCAGACAGCCACGCATAACATCTATCTTTTTCTTGCAGCAGAAACGGGTCTTATTTCTTTGGGGGCTTTTCTTTTATTTCTTGGATGCTTGGCAAGATCTGCCTTGAGGGTTGCTATTAACCCGATAACCGCAAGCTTAATTGCAAGCTTTATAGCTTTTTTATTCATCGGCGGATGCGACTTCTATCCTCTGCTGTTTCAGCAAGGAAAATTGATGTTTTTCTCAATTGCAGGATTGCTTGCTGCGCACAGTAGAATCTCCTCAGAGGAAGTCTACGCTTAAATTCAGCGGCGGCGCCCCTTGCGCACCAGATTCATAATGTCCCAGCCCCAGCATCGGTTATTTCGCTGCTGTTCATAGTGGCGCGTGTGGCCTAGCGCTCTTTGAACATTTAAATAACTCCCAAATGAACTAAAATCGCTACTTCCAGACTCATTGGCAAAATTGCGCTTGAATTCATTTGCCTCAGCGGGCAATTGGCCATTATCAATGCATTCATTGAAAAGATCACTTACTTGTTTATGAGCTTTGTATTCAACCCGCTCCATCTCTACGCCATATTCGCCTGCTTCTAGCTCGCAAGAAAGTTCATCAAATTCTTTGCCATGTTTTAAATTATTGAGCTCGATTGCAATCAAAAAAGGAATTCTTTCCAAACTTTGCGATCCGATCCATATCTCTCTAGTTTCAATGTTTACCCCAGCATCCTCGATGCCAGAATGAGGGTCTGTCAAACAGCGAATTTTAGATGGCCCTTCTTTTAAAACGTCATACATAAGACCCAGTCCTTTAGGACATCTGGCTAATTGATCCATTCCCTTTTCAAGAAGAGGTTTCCATTGCCTATTTTCACAGAGAATTTCAATGAGAGGAGAATGATTTGTGATCTCGATCGGCTTTATCTCTGGAGGCAAAGGGAGAAAACGAGACGGATCTGGCAATCCGGAGATGGAAAATTTGAAAAGGGGACCAATCGCGTCATCGAATCTTTCTTGATTTCCCGATTTTTTTATCAAGAGAGGGATAGCTGTAAGCAAGGCCGTTCCAATGATGATTTTTTCTGCACATTTCACAATCCAGAACCCAATTTTTGCGGTCGTTTGGACCAGTTTCAAAAATTTCGTACAAGGCGTAGTTCGAGGCTGCTCTGTTCGAAAATTAGTTGAATTATCATTATTTACAGTCATGCTCGTCATAAATAACTCCTTATATTTCTAAACAATTATATTGCTTATTTAATTATAATTCAATAAAACTTATATATATTATATATTTAAATATTTACTTTATTAAAGGAGGGGTGAAAAGAAACTTTTTACCTTCTAAAGCAGCAATGTGGTAAAAACTATGGCCACAACTTATGGAGTCTATGACAGAGCCCTCTCGAAAAGAAATTTGGAAGATGTTCGACGCCATCTCTCCCACCTATGACCGAATCAATCGAATCCTTTCTTTGGGAATGGACCGGAAGTGGCGCAAAGAGATCTCAAAAAGATTGCCCTCAGGGAGAAAACTCAAGCTTCTGGATCTTGCAACAGGGACCGGCGATCAGATTTTCTCCCTTCTTGAAAACGGGGTGTCCATTCAATCGGCAGTCGGGATCGATATGGCCTCTGAAATGCTTGTCCTCGCAGAAAAAAAGTTAAGATCTAAGTCCTATCAAACGTCCGTTAAATTTCAACGGGCCGATGCGGAAAAACTCCCCTTTCAAGCTTTGAGCTTTGATGCCGCGACCTTTTCCTTTGGAATCCGCAATGTATGCGACCCGCTTCTCTCTCTCAAAGAAATCCACCGCGTGCTCAAACCAAATGGAAAATGTCTCATCCTCGAATTCTCCCTCCCGCCTTGGCCGATTCGAGGGCCTTTCCTCTTTTATTTGCGCCACATCCTTCCTCGAATCGGAGGGCTTTTATCCAAGGCGCCTACTGCCTACCGCTATTTGAATCAGACAATTGAAACATTTCCCTCCGGTAAGGATTTCTGCCTTTTGATGAAAAGCGCCTCCTTTCAAAATATTCAGGCCTATCCGATGGCGCTTGGGGGTGTAACACTGTATGTCGGGGAAAAAAGGTGAAAATTTATTGGGCAGATCGGGAGGGCAATGCAGCTCCGCTCGGGTGCACGTTTCATTGCAAGCCATTTTTAGGACCGGGCTCAAAGCTTCCGTCAAACGTAGAAAGAGTGGAAGAACTGCCGCAGCCAAGAAATCCAATTCAGGTGCTCCGTCGCACCTTTTTCCCCGATCGAGAGACGTGGATCCAAGGGATTAAAAAAGCCACCGATGCAATTGGGCGCAAAGAGTTGCAAAAAGTCGTTTTGGCGCGCATCTGTGTGCTGGAGCTCTCTAAAGAACCTGATCCTTTTGCGATCACTGCAGCTCTAAAACAAAAAGCCGAAGGCGCTTTTGTCTTCTGTCTTCAATCTGAAAAAAGCGCCTTTTTGGGCGCCTCGCCCGAAAGGCTTTTTCAGCGGCGACAAAATCAGCTCGTGTGCGAGGCCATGGCCGGAACGCGGCCTCGGGGCCGCAGCCTTGCAGAGAATGAAACACTCCAGAGAGACCTTTTATCGAATCCCAAAGATTTGCGGGAATTTTCTCCCGTTCAATCTTATTTACAAAAAGTGTTGACTCCCCTTTGCAAAGCCCCCCTTCATTTCACTCCGATCTCCGTGCATCAGACAAAAAATGTGCAACATCTCTATAGCCAATGCAGAGGAACTCTCAAACACAAAATCAGCAACCGCCAAATTTTAAAAACGCTCCATCCCACACCTGCCCTTTGCGGGACTCCCAAAGAAAACGCGCTCCAGATGATCCAAGAATTAGAGCCCTTTCATCGAGGCTATTATGGAGGCGCCATTGGATGGACGACTCCCGATGCCTCGGAGTGGATCGTCGGCATCCGCTCCTGTTTGATCGAAGGGAAAAAAGCGACTCTTTTCTCAGGGACAGGCATTGTAGAGGGATCAGAGGGGGCCTCCGAGTGGGATGAACTCGATCAAAAACTCAAACTCTATGACGGGATTTTTGTATGAAAGAAGCCTTTTGGATCATAGACCAGCTCATCCAACAGGGAGTCGTTCATTTTTGCATCGCCCCCGGCTCCCGTTCCACACCCCTTGCTTTGGCAATAGCCGACCACCCAAAAGCCCAAAGACACGTCCACTTTGATGAACGAGGGTTGGGCTTTTATACGCTCGGGATCGGACTTGGCTCGAAAAAACCTGCCGTGATCATCGTCACATCCGGGACTGCTGTGGGCAATCTGCTCCCAAGCGTCATGGAGGCACACCACAGCGCAATTCCTCTGATTTTATTGACAGCAGACCGCCCGCCGGAGCTCCGCGATTGCAGCGCCAATCAAAGCACAGATCAAGCCAAAATATTCCAGCCATTTGTGAGATGGCAAGTAGATCTTCCCTGCACCGGAGATGAGGCCTATTTTCGCTCCATTGCCGCCCAAGCATTTTTCTATACCGCTCAAAATCCGCCCGGCCCTGTTCAAGTGAACTGCCAATTCAGAGAGCCTTTTTGCTTTGAGCAAGTTTTGCTGCCTCAAGGCAAACAATTAGAACTTCAATTGCCAAAATTTACCATAGGCGCGCAAACAAGCCCATCTGCTAAAGGGATGATTTTGGTGGGGCGTCTGCCAAAAGATGAAGACGTAAGAGCCATTCTCAAGCTTGCCGAAAAACTCAAGTGGCCTATTTTTGCAGACCTTCTCTCAAATGCACGCAACCTTTTAAGCTTTGAGCAAATCCGGAATTTTGATTGGATTCTAAAAAAGGGCTCCGATTTACGCCCCGATGCAATTCTCCATTTTGGGGAAAGGCTTACCTCAAAAAAATGCCTGGAATGGCAGGCAAATTTACACGCAAAAGAATATCTCCATGTAAGCCCGCTCCCTTTTCTCCAAGACCCCGAGCGCCTTTTAACCAGACGCATCCAAGCCGATATCTCCTCTTTTTGCGCCTCTTTCACAGCGCAATCAGATCCCAATTGGCTTAAATATTGGAAAGAACAGGATGCCGAAATCGATGAGATCCTAGATTTTTCTTTTGCAAACGACGCTCTCCTTACAGAAGCTCATGCAATGCGCACTTTAAGCAAAATTCTCCCCCCCCAATTTGCAGTCTATCTCGGCAGCGGAATGCCGATTCGGGATGCAAACAACTTTCTTTTCCCGGAAAAATGCAGAGGCTTTTTTGCCAACCGAGGCTTAAGTGGAATTGACGGGAACATCGCAACAGCAATCGGCCTTTCAAACGGCCTCCAATCCCCGCTTCTTATCTTTATTGGCGATCAAGCATCTCTGCACGACCTCAATTCTCTGGCGCTCTTAAAAAAAGCCCAATATCCTGTCTTTTTGATTATTTCCAATAATTTTGGAAGCGGGATATTTTCCCACCTTCCAGTCTCCCACTCGCCTCACTCTGAAGAGCTTTTTGGCGCAGCTCATAAATGGTCCTTTGAAGGAGCTGTTAAAATGTTCGATCTCCCTTATGTGCGGATTGATTCCTCTTTTGAGGAGAAGATGAGAGCTGTCTTTTCAGGAAATCAGTCTGCGGTGATCGAACTGATCAGCTGCCGGACTCAAAATTACCAATTTCACAAAAGGCTCACGGAGACCGTTCAAACCAATACCGCTCGAATTTAGCCAGATCTATTCACTAACTTTATGCATTTGAGTGCCGCACTAACCTATTCATAACAAAAGAGTTAGTTAAAACTGCTTGAAATCTGATGATGCTATCATCCAAAATACAGGTATGGAATACACATTACTTCGAAAATTCGGAATTCTCTATTGCCAACCGAGAAACTATGGCTCTATCCTGGAAAGCTTTGTAACTTGAACCGAAGTTTAGATTCAGAGTAAACTTGCTACAGACTTAAAAAGTCCCTAACTCTCGCTTGGATTTTTAGCATGTCTTTAGTTGTTCGCAATATTGCAGAAGCAGTGGGGCAAACAATTCCCCAGCTCCCCATAGTCTTGCTCCCCATCATCGAGGCTTACGCGTTTGATAAAAATGACGCCTTATGGGGAAAGCCAGCAGCCGTTCGGAAACTCGCCCAGAAATTATTAAAATTTGCCGATTTAACAGG
>JAZKAZ010000040.1:6786-10291 GCA_040388845.1 Chlamydiota bacterium
GTTACGAAAATAGTTGGGATGGACGGATTTGCGTTAACAGGATTTTTAACCGACTGGCAGGAGAGGATCTTTTCGAAGTATCAGAGAACTTTTGACCCCGCATTTCTTGAAAGAGCAAACCTTCAAGAAATTTCAGATCTTTTTGCCAAAATATTTTGTCCAAGCGGCATGCAAAAAAATTTTTATAAGGAATTAATAAAATCCGCCGCATCAAAAAATGCAATCAATTCTCTTAAGTTATTAATTGAAAAAAAAATGTTTAAAACAATAATAAATTGGGAAGAAGAATATTTTTTCAAATCCCTTGAATTTGCGTCTAATTTTGAAGCGATCGATTTGTTATTTCAAACTTTAGAAACTAGAAAAAGTAAAGAAAGGGCGGCGTATGCATTCCAGACCGGGCTTATGGAGGCGTGTAGAGTACACTCTTTTAAAGAAAAGCTAAAGATTGCCGCGTCAGAATCTTCCACAATTAAAAAATCCTTGGAACTTTTCGATCTTTCCTGCGCAATCGAAGGGGCGCTCGCTCTTGCAAAAACACATGACTTTCCATCGTTACAAGAACTTTTGGAAATTTGCATAGAAGAGAGCAAACCAAAATCCTGGAATAGAGAAATGGACACGTATTGCTGGGGTCCTCCAAATTAAAAATCGATTTACCCTTCTTAAAACAGGCCCAGGAATCCCTCTTGTTTTTCTCCATGGTTTTTTAGGAACAAGCCTCGACTGGCAGCCCGTCTCTGCTTATTTGCCCCCATGCACTTGCATCGGAATCGATCTGCCAGGTCATGGAAACTCTCCCTTCACAGAGCGCTTTGAGATCGATTTGGATATCGAAAGGTTTCATCTCATTGGGTACTCGATGGGAGGACGTCTTGCGATGCGCTTTGCAGCCCTCCATCCCAAACGGATCCTAACGTTGACCATTGCCTCTGCCCATCCAGGACTTCTTTCAGAAAAAGAAAAACAAACGAGATTCGCAGCAGATGCAGAGTGGGCAAAACTTCTTTTGGAATTGCCCATTGACGAGTTTTTAAAGCGTTGGTACGATCAACCACTTTTTCGCACATACAAACCCGATTTTGCTAAGCGGAGAAATCAGGATGTCTCCGCGCTAAGTCGGACTTTGATGCACTATAGCTTGAGTAAACAGATGCGCTACGATTTAGCAAAAGCAGTTGTCCTAGTTGGGCAGTGGGATGAAAAATTCCGAGCCCTTTTTGAAAATCCTGTCATCATTCCAAATTCTGGCCACGCAGTGCATCTAGAAAACCCCGAGGGCACAGCCCTTGCCATCAAACGGAGAATTTTCCCATGAGCCAAATTCCTTGGATTCCAGTTCGTCCCTTCACAGACATTCTCTATCATAAGTATGAAGGAATGGCTAAAATTACAATCAATCGCCCCGAGGTACGCAATGCATTCCGCCCTCTTACCGTTGAAGAAATGCGCGAGGCCTTAAACGATGCGCGCAATGATCCCACAATCGGCGTCATCATTTTAACGGGGGCAGGCAAGGAGGCTTTTTGCTCCGGCGGCGATCAAAAAATTCGAGGCGACTCCGGCTACTCCGATCTCCATGGGACACACCGGCTCAATGTACTCGATTTCCAAAGAGAGATGCGCACCTGCCCCAAACCCATTGTCGCAATGATCGCAGGCTTTGCGGTAGGGGGCGGCCATGTGCTCCAGGTAATGTGCGATCTCAGCATCGCAGCAGACAATGCGATCTTTGGACAAACGGGGCCTAAAGTGGGCTCTTTCGACGGCGGTTATGGGGCAAGTTACCTGGCTCGCATCGTGGGGCAAAAAAAAGCGCGCGAAATCTGGTTTTTATGCCGGCAGTATAGCGCTCCACAAGCCCTTGAAATGGGGTTGGTCAATTGCGTAGTTCCTTTAGATAAACTCGAAGAGACAACCGTGCAGTGGTGCCGTGAGATGCTCGTCCATTCACCGATCGCCCTTCGCTGTCTAAAGGCTGCCCTAAACGCAGATTGCGACGGACAAGCAGGACTGCAGGAACTTGCGGGAAATGCGACGCTTCTTTTTTACATGACAGAAGAGGGGCAGGAAGGGCGCAACGCCTTCAATCAAAAACGGAAGCCCGATTACGCCCGGTTTCCGAAACGACCTTAAAATTAGAGCTTCCGCATGGCCGCAATGCCGATGCTTGGGACTCTATATTCGTGACAATGATTGGTGGCTGAAAAGAAAGGTTTCTACACAAGCCACCTGATGAAGCGCTACACCCCAAAAATAAACACAATGATATCAAATATCTAAGCATCAATCATTTAAGAACTCACGCATGGCCATCATGCCTAATGAGTTTTCGGGGTCAACATAGTTAAGCTCGACGTTCAAGCCGCTAGGCTTAAAGCCTCCGACAATGACGCGATTTATATAATTTTCTTCTTGGCAGAGGGTATAAGTCTTAGGGGGATTACTAAGAAGACGTTTCCCTGAACGTAAATTTTCCACAAGAGCAACAGCAGATACAGCTAAAGCACTCGGTACTTTATAACCCTTGAGCGTAACAAGTTTCTCTTGATCGGCATAATCGGAGTCTCTGCTTCCATCGATCACATTATTTGTTAGAAGTACCCAATGGGATTTTTTCACGGGCGTATCCCCATGCTCGCGTAGCATCGCCGGATTCAAATTTGCAAAACTAACACCCCTGCCATCATGGGAGGATGAGATGAGTGCGCCGAGTGTCTTTAAAGTGAGTGGAACGGTAACAAAAGAGTCCCTGCTTTTGATAAATCTTGTGACAGTTTTAGGGATCAGCACAAGTTTATGCGTCTCTTCCACGGTTTTTCCAGGCCAAAATTTGCAGGGTTCTTGAAGAATTGTATGAATATTCAAAGGCAAGCGAGGAACAAGTCCAGGATCCCCTACATGATCAATCCACTCTTGCTGGCCAAAAACAATTGTTGGCGTTGGGTTTGAAAATTGCTGTTTGGCATTCTCCGTTTTACCATAATATCCAGAAATAATACGCAAGATTCGAGGATCAAACTCTCCTTCAACACAAGCCGACCGGTAGCTGCCTAAAACTGCGTTCATTGGCGGGACGATATTTGCTCCGATTTCTACAGCTCGCGAACTCCAAATGAGATTGTCGTTGAATGCGGTTTTCCAAGTCTTATTTATCGAGATAAAACAGCTTATTTGGGCTGGTTCAAAAAACGTCGAAATGACATGAACAAGTTCTCGCGGTAGTGAAGGCACTGGGAAAGAAGTTATTTTATTTGTGATGCTTATAGGGGTTGTTGACATTATTATTTTCCTTATTTTTTTAAATATATTTTACACCAAACAAAAGATTTAAATCAATAATAAAATTTATTTTATATAACTAATTACCAAAAAATATAGATTTTTATTTAATTGCCGCTATTTCGCATGTCTTAATCAAATTTTAGGTAGTGATAAACCTGTAAGGCTGAGAGTGAAGATAGTTTTAAACAGGATCCGCTTCGCGGGCAGGATCGTCGAGGCG
>JAZKAZ010000041.1:0-2682 GCA_040388845.1 Chlamydiota bacterium
GGACACCTGTTTATTTTAAAAAAATAGGATTCCATAAGGACACAAGTCCTTTGGCTAGGTGCGGGACAGAGTCCCGTTTTTGCAAGTTTTTTCATTTGTCCTGCTGCGCATGAGAGATGACAGCAGCTGCGATGAATTCGCGGAAAAGGGGGTGGCATTCGAGCGGCTTAGACTTGAATTCAGGGTGAAATTGGACGCCTAGCATCCAGGGGTGAGAGGGGATTTCTGAAATTTCACAGAGATCTCCATGTTCGAGAGTTCCTGAAAAAAGCATTCCCTTTTCTTCGAAGGCCCTTTTGAACTGGTTGTTGAATTCGTAGCGATGGCGATGCCGCTCGAAGATCAATTTTTCCTTGTAGGCAGCAAACGCAAGGCTTTTTTCCTTGAGTGTGCATGGGTAGGCGCCGAGGCGCATTGTCCCTCCGAGATCTTGAATTTTCTTCTGTTCGGAGAGCATCGAAATTACCGGATGAGGAGTATTGGGATCGACCTCTGTCGAGTGGGCATTTTCGAGTCCAAGAACGTGGCGGGCAAATTCCACGATCATCACTTGCATCCCTAAGCAGAGTCCAAAGTAGGGGATTTTGTTTGTTCGGCAATAGCGGGCGGTTTGTACTTTACCCTCCCAGCCACGTTCGCCAAATCCTCCGGGCACGACATACCCATCACATCCGCCAATGGTTTTTTCTACCGATCCATGCTCAAGGATCCGGTCCGATTCAAATCTGCGGATTTCAAGACCGACTCCTGCGGCAATGGCGCCGTGGTGGAGCGCTTCAAAGACCGATTTATAGGCGTCTTGGTGATCCATGTATTTGCCTACGATGCCGATGATGACTTTTCCTTTCGGGTGAAGAACCGTTTGAAGCATCTTTTTCCAGCGAGAGAGATCCGGGGTGCCTGTTTTCAGGTCGAGCATTTTACAGATCATGCTGTCGAGTCCTTGGTCATGGAGCTCTACAGGGACTTCATAGATACTGTGGGCCACATCTTTTTCATCGATTACTGCCTCTTGCGGCACGTTGCAAAAAAGAGAAATTTTGGCTTTGATCTCCTCGGATAGAGCGTTTTCGCAGCGGCAAAGGATGATGTTAGGGATGATGCCAATTTCCCGGAGCGCCTGCACAGAGTGCTGGGTTGGTTTTGTTTTTACTTCGCCTGCAGCTTTCAGGTAAGGAACGTAGGTGAGGTGGATGTTGATGCAGTCTTTGGGTCTTTCGTAGCGAAACTGCCGAATTGCCTCGAGGAAGGGGAGCGACTCGATATCTCCTACAGTGCCTCCGATTTCGACGATCACAACGGCTGTTTCCGGATCTTGGCCTGCGGCTCCCAGAATGCGCGTTTTGATTTCATCTGTCACGTGAGGGATCACTTGGACGGTTTTGCCTAGATAATCTCCTTTTCGCTCTCGCTTGATCACCGTGTCGTAGATTTGGCCGGATGTCGTATTCGATACGCGGGAAAGAGGGGAGTTGGTGTAGCGGTAATAGTGACCCAGATCCAGATCGGTTTCCGCTCCATCATCTGTCACATAGACCTCGCCGTGCTGGAAAGGGTTCATCGTTCCGGGATCGACATTTAAGTAAGGGTCTAGTTTCAGCATGGCGATTTTGATCGATCTGCTCTCTAAAAGCTGGCCAATTGAAGCTGCGGTGAGCCCTTTTCCGAGAGATGAAACAACGCCGCCTGTTACGAAAATATATTTTATTGACATAAGGATCGTCCGAATTTTGAGGAGATAGAGGATAAATTCAATAGATAAAAAGTTAAAATTACAATGTATACCTTAACAGCAATCTCTTTTAATTATCAAGGCATTTTTGCTGATTTTTTTGTTAATGTTATTAAGTTTTAGCTTTTGATTAATAAGTTGTTTTTCCTTGCGTAGATTGAGTTCTATGGGTTAAATAGGATGTTCGAACAAAAGATAGGAAAGCTATGGGATCGATTAGCGTACTTGAGATTTTCTCTATTGGGATAGGACCATCTAGCTCGCATACTGTTGGACCGATGAGGGCATGCCGCAGATTTCTTTTGGAACTGAGAGAGCGCGAATTTCTTGAAGATGTCGCCTCTTTGAAAATTGAATTGTATGGGTCGCTTGCGATGACAGGGAAGGGACATGCCACGGATATCGCGATTCTTTTAGGCCTTGAGGGAGAAACACCCGATTGTGTGAACCCCGATGAAGTACCTGCTAAAGTGGCTAGGATTCAAAACGAGAAAACCATTTCTCTTTTCGGGAGACACTCAATTGCATTTGATCCCGACTCCGATATCCTTTTTTTACGCGGCAAAAGGCTTCCATTTCACTCCAATGCTTTTCGGATTAAAGCGTTTAATAAGAATCTAAAGCAGATCTATACGCAGCTTTATTATTCTGTAGGAGGAGGATTTGTCATTACACATGGAGAGACAACTACCTCGAACAAGGAAAAAACCGAAGCGACTTTTGTCCCTTACCCTTATAAAACATCTGAAGAGCTTCTGGCCCATTGCGCAAGGAAAAATAAGATGATTTGGGAAATCGTCCTTGAGAATGAAAAAACAAATCGCCCTGAGGCGGATGTGCGTGCAGGAATTTTCAAGATCTGGGATGCAATGCGCTCTTGTGTGCAGCGAGGGATTAAAACAGGAGGCGAGCTGCCGGGGGGATTGAAAGTGCAAAGGCGGGCCCCTTCT
>JAZKAZ010000042.1:0-4724 GCA_040388845.1 Chlamydiota bacterium
GTTTTAATCAGTTCCATTGCCTCGTCGTAATTATGTTCGAGGAATGGAGTTCCTGCTTGGTCGCGGAAAAAAGCTTCCTGGTCTGAACTAATGGTTCTCATATCTTCAAGAGAGTTGATGATATGGGGGCGGATAAAAATCACAATGTTTGAATTGGCGGAAAAGTCGTTGGATTTTGAGAATGCGGCCCCAATGATCGGTAGTCCGCCGAGGCAGGGAATGCCTGCTTTAGATTTGGTATTGGAATTGTTCACCATGCCGCTTAAAATGAGGAAGTTATTGTCTGGCACATGGACGGTGGTCTGCATCGTCGTTTTGCTTGTGGTGATCCCGTTGATGGTGGTCGCGCCTGGAGTGATCGTTTGCTGCGAGATATCGGTGATGGTTTGCGAGCGGTCGAGATTGATATCGAGAGTCACGATATCAGAGTTGCCGAGTACGGGAGTTACTGTCAGGCTGAGTCCAATATCCCGGTATTCAATGTTTGCGGTACTTACCGTTGCATTGGATGCGGTATTTGAAACAAAGGAGCCTGCAAAGGGGATGTTTTCTCCGACAAAGATGGAGGAAGTTCGTCCATCTTGAGTCAGGATTTTAGGTGTCATAATGATCGACGTCTCATCATCGGTCTGAAGAGCTTTCAGAAGGGAGCCGAGCGTTAAGAAGGTCTGTCCATTGTGGCGAATGACCTCGCCAATCACGCCGAGATCAAAGGCGCCAGATCCGCTAGCTGGAATCATTTGCGGGGTAGGTGCAACGGGTGGAATGAGCGTTTGTTGAAAACTATTGAAAAGAGGATCTGGAGTATATCCACCGCCTGATCCTGCGCTTGAGGATGGAGGCGCGGTATTATTGATCACGCCCGCAAATTTATTCCGGTATTTGTAATTGCCGCCCCACTCCAGGCCAAAATTGAGGCCGTTTGCCATTGTGGTTTGGATCACGAGCATCTCGATGAACACCTGCTTCAGCGGGATATCCAGATTTTTAATCAATTCGCGCAGACGGGTGAGCGTCTCTTGGTCGCCGGAGCAAAGGAGTGAATTGGTCACTTCGAGCCACTGGATTGAGTTGATCGAGTTGAGCAGATTTTGATTGACCGGAGCATTCGATAGGATAAGGTCTTTTGCAATCTGCTTCAAGGCTCCCTGAATTTCGGCTCCCTTGTGGAATTGGAGCTTGTAGACGAGGAAGCTCGTATTATCGATTGCTTGGATGGAAGGCTCAAGAGGACCTCCAGGAACGGGTCCTTCAGGGAGATTTGAGGGGATATCGAAGGTTTTCAGCAAGTCCTTGATCTGATCGAGCGCTTTAGTTGATCCGGTAAAGACCAGAGATTGCGTTTTATCGATCCAGCGCATCGAATTTACGGCGTTGAAAAGGTCGGGATCGCTGAGTCCGCTCGATTTTAAATTTTCAGCAAAATCATGGAGAATTTTCTCAAGATCGGTGCCGGAGAGCGACTGAGGCCGGTAGACAAAAAAGTTTGAAGGTCCGGCAGCTGGCGCCTCTATTTTAGGAGGACTTAGGCTCGAGACATCGAAACGATCGACAAGCGTTTGCACTTTCGTGAGAGCCTCTTCCGTGCCAGTAAAGAATAGAGAATTGGTTTCTTTCACATATTTCATGCTGCCCAAAGCTCCGATGAAATCTTTATCAGATGTGTCTGATTTTTTCAGATCGGCAGTCATCGTTTTGAGTGAGCTGATGATTTGGGGGCCGCTTGCATTTTTCAATTTGTAGAGAAGGAAGGTGGTTTTGCCAATGTGCTGGATCGGAGCATGAGCAGTCGGCGCGACATCGATATCTTTAATTAGGCCTTGAATTTTTTGGAGCGTATCTGGCGGACCTGTGAAGATCAGTGAGTTTGTTGTATTGACATACTTTGCCGTCTCAATGGTTGTTAAAAGGCTTGGGTCGGCAAGATTTGCTTTTTTCAGATTTGCGCCCACATCGCGCAGTGATTTTTCAATCTGGACCGCAGTGAGATGCTGAGGTTTGTACATGTAGAAATTGCTATTGACTGGACCCTTGGGACCGACTCTTGGGTAGTCGTATTCGGCAATCAGTTTTTTCACTTCATCAAGCGCTTGAGGATCGCCCGTTAAAAGAAGAGAATTTGTCTCTTTTACATAGCGGATCTTTTCGATCACATCGAGCAGTTTTGGATCTTGGACGCCTGATGATTTGAAATTCTTGACCAATTGATCGAGGTCTTCTTCAATGAGATCTCCGGTCGTATTTTGCACTTTGTAAATGTAATAGCCGGGCTTTGGTCCCTCTTTTGCCTCGGGAGTATCAAAGCTCTTTAGAAGTTCTTTGAGACGGGCAAGCGAAGGGTCGGATCCATGGAACATAAAGGAGCGGGAAGGGTCGATCCATTTCATGGAGCGAATTGTAGCTGCCAGCTCATCTTCATGATTTTTGCTTAGATTGTCTGAAAGATTTCTTAGATAGCCCTCTGTCTTCTCTCTGCTAGCATATTGAGGCTGGTAGAGAAAGAAATTCTTTTCGGCTGCAGGTTTTGGGCCAGTTGGAATATCTAGAGAGGCAATCAATGTTTCTACTTTTTTTAAGGAGGCGGGATCGCCTGTAAACATGAGCGAATTGGTCGATTTCACCCAATTTTGGCTCTCGAGTGTGCGGATGAGGGCGGGATCTGCGAGTTTGTCTGTTTTTAATTGATTTGTCACATCTTTTAAGGCAACAGACAGCTGATCTCCTTTCTGGTGGAGCGGCTTATAGATATAAAATTGGCTGCTAGGGGGCACTTGAGGTCCGATGCCTGTATCAAAGGAGGGGACCAATTCCTGCAGTCGCTTGAGAGCGGTGTCGGATCCTGTGAAGACAATCGAATTTGTCTCTTTGAGATACTTCATATTTTGGATCGATTCAATCAACCCATCTTCAGCAGCATTGGATTTGTCTAGATGTTTTGCCAAATTCTTCAGGGAAGATTCGATTTCAGTATCTGGCGCCTGTTGGATTTTATAGACAAAAAAATTGTTTTTGGCGGACGGTTTGGCCACTTTGCCGGTCGACGTATCGATGGTAGCTAGCAGTTCTTTCACTCGGGAAAAGTTTTTTTCTTCTCCAGAAAAGGTAAGCGTGTGGGTCGAGGGGTTGATTTTTACGCTTTCAATAGTTTCAACCAGGCTGTCGTCTGCTCCTTTGGCTCCTTTTAAATTATTGACCATCTCAAGAATTGATTTTTCCACTTCTTGAACGGTTCTAAATTGGGGCTTATAAAGGAAGAAGGAGGTTTTTTCCTGCGTCTCTTTTGAAGGGACATCGAGGGCTGTGAGAAATTCTTTCGTTTTATCGATCGAACTCTTTGATCCAACAAACATAATGGTATTGGTTTCGCGGATCCATTTTGCAGAGTCGATCGATGCGACTAAATCTGAATCTGGTGTGCCTGACTGCTGAAGGCTTTTCACAATATTGGTAAGTCCCGTAAGGATCTCATCTCCCGATCGATGGAGCGCCTTGTAAATAAAGATATTTTCCGACTTGAGATTGCGCTGAGAGGCGAGTTCTTTTTTCGGCGGAGTATCGAGATTGGTGAAAACCTGAATCGCTTTTTGGACGAGTTCCGGAGTGGACACGATGAAAATGGTGTTCGCTAAATTTTGAGGAACTAAAATGAAGGGGCTGCCCAGTGAAATAGGGGTCATGATCTGGCTGCCCAATTCAATTAGAAAATCGGGCTTGTTATGCTGCGCCTCAAAACTTTTAATTTCCAGCATGGTGTGCGGAGAGTCGAGGTTTTCAATGAGGGCCGCAATTTTGTCTACATTTGCAGTGATATCGGTAATGATCAACTGCCTTGTTTCTGCCGACACTTCGAGGAGGGCCGATCCGGAGATCATCGGGCGGATGATGGCAGCTACGGAATCTGGCTTAGCGTTATTTAGGCGGAAAATGCGAGTGACGATCGGCGCGTTGCCCTGCTTGCTGGAATCTGTCACAAGAGTTGCGATCTGTTTTACGTCAGCTGCTTTATGGATGACCAAGTTGTTGTCCTGCTCCAAAAGCATCAGCCCATGGATGCGCAGCACTTGGATGAGTGTTGCCATGACGTTATTTGCAGTGACTGGCTCATCCGATACAACGGTGACTGTAAAATTCAGGTCCGTTTCTTCATAGATGAAATTTACTTTGCAAATTTTGCCTGCGAAACGGATGTATTCGAGAATTGAAACTGTATTGTAATTGATTGTAAAACCTTCAGACGCGGCAAGGCCTGCTGGTTTCGAAATCTCAGACTTGGCCTCGTCCGCAGAATGCAGGGAAGCCGTCAAGATGGAGGCGATAGCAGTTAAAAGCAGGAGATTGGCTTTCATCCAACCCATTTTCATTATTAACAATTTTTAGCGCATCACGGCAGTTCTGATGGAATCGATTCTTTTAGGCGACTATTCCGACAATCTTCTTCTGAATAGCTGCCTCTTCCGAATCGTAAAATACCCCGCATATTAATGCAACAATTGACTAGGGGCAGGTCATTCTATCAATCCCCGATTTTTCGGGGAGTCCGCGGTTGAGAGTTTAACGTTTTGCAGAAAAAAATATCGAGAGGAATTTTTCGAGACCAATCATAAGGGGCATAAAGTTCAGGACATGTTTTTCTGTATACAGACGCGATGTGCGGGTTTTTGTGTGTAACAAGCCCATTTTTTTTCAGCGCAGAGGGAAGAACTGAGATAGCCGCCGAGAACGCT
>JAZKAZ010000043.1:0-16453 GCA_040388845.1 Chlamydiota bacterium
TCATAAAAACTCCACTAAAATCGGGGCAGGACTCTATCAAATGGCCCGATTTTGCACGAGCCGAATTGCCGCTTATACCAAGTGATCTGCTGCAATGCCGCCTGCTCGAGAAACATCTCTTCGCCAAAAATAAGGGAGCAACCCCTCTCTTGAGCAGCTTTTAGCAGGGGGGTTACTTTCGGAGAATAGACCGCATCCATAACAAATATGCACTTCGGAATCCAATCGGGAGAAATCGGAAGCGCCCCGTCTCTTGAAAGCGGAATCGTATTGATCAGGAGATCGCACGGATGTTTTTCTAATTTGCTCAATTCATAGCCCCTGCACCCCAGCTCTGCACCCAGTTTTTCGGCTCGGTCTTTCGTCCTGTTGTAAATCAATACCTCGGCGCCCCGCCTCTTTGCCTCGTAGGCAATTGCGCGAGCAGTTCCTCCTGCGCCTAAAATTGCCACTTTTTTGTGTTTTACTTGGAGATGCTTTTCAATTGCGTTGAGCGCGCCCGGAGCATCGGTATTTGACCCGGTTGTGATCCCATTTTGGATTTCAACGGTATTGACTGCGCCAATTGCGAGTGCAAACGGGTCGATTTTACCCAGAAAGGGCAGGATTGCCTCTTTTAGAGGCATGGTGACGCTCAATCCCTTGAAGGGAAGCTTGAGGACCATCTTAAAAAACTCGGGCAATTCAGAAACTTTTAACTGCAGTTTTACGTAGACTGCATTCTGCTGTTTGAGGACAAACTGCTTGTTGTGGTAGAGATGGCCTGGGCTTTGCTCCACTGGATCGCCGATCAATGCATAGATATGAGTGTCTGGACTGAGTTGATTGAAGTGGAAGACCTCGTGGAGAGTTTTTAGACTATAGCGGTGTAAAACCGCCTTTTCTTCATCCAATGCAGCGTATGTAAACACACCCCCAACGATGGGTTCAAGCACGCGAGATGCCCTACCCAGTTCTCCCATGGAAATACAACAGAGCGCAGTTTTCCCACTCTCCTCTTTTGCAAAAAGGAGCATTCGCATTAGATCAAGGGTGGAATTGGCCTTTGCTGCGATCTTATAAATTGAAAAATGGGGATTTTTCATTTGGCGCAAAAGGGAGGAAAGATCGCGAGGCGTCTCTTCAAAATTATGATAGGAGCCGATGAATTGCACCTTAGGGAATTTAAGCGAAAGATGGGCAATTAAAGAAGGGTCGGTGTCAGCCTCAAGGTCGCAGTGGGCGGGATTGAGTTCTAACAACTTTTCGAGATGGGAAAAGCGTTCGGTCTCAGTAATTTCCCGCGCGCCTCCCTGTTCTTTTTTTCGAAAAGTGAAAATGGCGGGCAAAGAAAGACGGCTCATAAACTGGCCCATTTCCAAAAGGGCCTCCGGCTCGAAATGATCGAGGCGAAGTTCTACGATAGCTGCCATTCCTTGGAGCTTTTCGAGATCCCTTTTTGCCTGGTCCACCGTGGGACCTGTTAAAACAGCAACTAACATGAGAATGTCTTTGGACAGAGGGTTTGAATGCTTTGTCTGAGAATATAACCTTTATTATTTATGACAGAAATATTTAGAATTAAATTTATTTGATATTTTTTTTATCACTCCCTCATCTTCTGAATAAATTTCAAAAAATGACGTATCAAAAGCTCGTATTTCTATTAAAATTCCATTAAAATCTAAAGCTCGAAATTGTTCATCTTCTGTGCTTATTTCAGAATTTATAAATTCTTGACAGATAAAATTATCATCAATGCACAAAAAAACACCACATATAAATTGATCAATTTGAGAGCAGTATTGAATAAAAGTCGAGTCTGCACCATTTTTTTTATTTGATTGGATTTAAGATTATACTTCCCAGCTCCGGTCCCAATAGCTTCAATATCCGCGCCATACCATGTATGAGGTGGCAATAAGCTTCCTAAAAAATTAATAATCAAACTTAATTGAGACCCTAAACAGACTACCTCATTTGGAGGAAAATTCTCATTTTTAAGTAATATTTGATATTTCGGGTTAAACAATTAGTACTTCCAGTTTGCTAACGGTTTAGGATCTCCTCTTCTAGATGTCCCTCCTGTTGGATTTTCTTCATAGGGATATTCATGAGGATTTGGATGACTCTGAGGACGGCCATGATCTGTGAAGTCAATATCTCTCACTGGCTTGCCATCTCTATCAAACTCCCTAGCTTGTGGGTACTTTCCTTTACGCCCGCCTCTTGTGCCAAGCCAGTATGAGGAACGTCTACTTCAGGTATTGGGATTCCATCAGCAGCTAAAGGCAATGGTCTATCAGGAGTGTAGACCTCAGTAGCTTTCCAGTAAATTTTTGGCATTGAAATATTTCGAGATTCAACTGAAATATCTTGAGCATTTGCTGCAGCGACAGAAAGTCCATGGCCAATCAATACCATTCCTGTCCCCAATTGTATAAGCTCCACAAGTCGCAAGCTGTAAGACTCCGCCTGTTGCAATCAGCGTCCCGCCTAAAATCACCTCTCCAATTCCAAGAAGGTAGCCACCTATGCTTTCGCCGGTAGGATCTCGGTAAAGATATGGATTATTGAAAACATATAGTATCCCAGTTGTGCTGTATCGCAAAATGATATTATCATTTTAATTTAAGCGTTCTATACCTCAGCCATCTTTCAACGTAATGAGGCTGGTGGAATTTCATCGATATTCGAATCATCCGAATATTTTTCTAAATACCGCTCGGGAATTTCAATATCAGCTCCTCCTAAATACTCAATAGTATAAACCCATTCTTCCATGTTACAATTATATTTATCCGCAAGTATCCTAGATTTTATTTTTGTCATCCCACAGACCGATACTACTTGCCCAGGCCGAAAGATTAAAGGCGCCTTACTTTTGACTCGTGCAGATTCCCCCCAATCAAATTTATTATCTGTATCATCATTTTTCATAAATCTATTCCTAGTGGATTCCCAACCACGGAGTTCCATCAGGATTCGCTATTCCTGGAACATGTCCATGAGGGTTTCTCCCTCTAATATCTTTCTCTCGAGAGTGGCCTCCCCCATCTTTTCTTGTTCCAGTCGGGACTCCATCCTTATCTTTTACTTGAATCCACTTTCCATCTAATGTGCCATCCACTTGATGACCTATAGGCACAGGTATAAGATTCCCTGCAGCATCGCCCACAATAATTTCTTCGTCAACAGCCCCGTCAAAAGGATTAGTATTTTTCCAAACAGTTGGCATTGAAATATTTCGAGATTCAACTGAAATATCTTGAGCATTTGCTGCAGCGACAGAAAGTCCATGGCCAATCAATACCATTCCTGTCCCCAATTGTATAAGCTCCACAAGTCGCAAGCTGTAAGACTCCGCCTGTTGCAATCAGCGTCCCGCCTAAAATCACCTCTCCAATTCCAAGAAGGTAGCCACCTATGCTTTCGCCGGTAGGATCTCGGTAAAGATATGGATTATTGAAAACATATTGATAGAAATTGGAGTGATCGATGGTGCCAAGCGGGTCCGGCGTTATCCATCGTCTAAAAGATGGGTCATAATAACGCTTACCGAAGTAGAGAAGGCCCGTTTTTGGATCATACCTTTTCCCAGCATAGGCATAAGGGATTTCCTCTGAAAGTCCAGTTCCAAAAGTGTCGCAGTCATTTTGTTTCGCGATTTCTTTTGTCTTCCAGTCGATGAGAAGACGGATTGTTCCTTGCACATCTGCAATCGGAGCATAGGCCTTTGTTTCAATCTCGATGGCAATTGGCAGCTTAGGTCCTGGGATTTTCAACTCTTTAGGCTCACCGCTTTCAAATGCCCCGATTTCTTCCGCCCCGATGTAAAGAAAAGAAGTGATTCCTCTTTGCAGTCTTCTTCCCAGAGCATCATAAATACTTCTCTCTCCTCCCGCTTCGACTAGCTGATCAAACTCGTCGTATACAAACCCAGGTCTTAAAAGATTGCCATTGAGATCATAAGAAAGCTGTTGAATTTGGTTGAGAGAATCGGTCTCGATTAGGTTGCCATTGAATTCTTTCAGGTTGTAACAAGCATCGTATCTGGCTGTAAAACGGTCTGATTCGGAGGTCATCTGCGATAAGGCATCATAGGTATAAGTAGTATTGCCTTTCCGAACCAGGTTGCCGGAAAAATCGTAGCCCACAGTTTCTTGGAAATATGGACATTCCAGGGATGTTTGCCTTCCTGATTTATCATATTCGTATCTCGTTTCAAAAAGTCCTACTTCCGATTGGGGATTCCCTCTTGGGTCGTGTTGGCGATAGGTATGGGAATAGACCTCAATCCCCTCTTTTGAAATGCGCCCAATTTTTATGAGAAAAGGCCCTTCATAATCATAGGTAATTCGACTTTGATCGGGCAATCTCCTGATCTGGGGGCGATTCGAATCATCATAATCGCTTTCAATCCAAAGACCATTCGACCACTCTTCGCGTAGGATATTTCCAAATGCATCGAGTTTTCTAGAAAATCCCGTTCCTCCGATAATTCGGTCCAATGCATCATATCGAAATTCTTGGCTTCCCACTTTGGCAAGGCGCCATTGTTCGTCATATTCATAGATAAGGGTAGTCCCATCGGGTTTTTGTTTTGTTAAGAGGCGATCGCCTGATGTATAGGTCCATTTTGTCGTTCGCTTTTCGGCCTCTTTGAGCCAGCCTCTCTTTCCGTTGACTGTATATCCAAATGTATGGTGATCTTGAGAATTGAGGCGGAAAGCATTATCGTATGCAAAACTTTCAACGAGTTCTCCTGCCACTTCTTTCTTTAGGAGTTGTCCTTGAGGGTTATATGTTTCGATGGTCTCTATGCCCAATGGATCTATGATTTTTTTCAGGAGCAGTTGGGGAGCTTTTTCGTAGCGGATCCACGTGACATGTCCTTGTGGAGAGATCTTTTTAATCAGCCGATT
The DNA here is from genome assembly GCA_040388845.1 of Chlamydiota bacterium. Classification (GTDB taxonomy): domain Bacteria; phylum Chlamydiota; class Chlamydiia; order Chlamydiales; family SM23-39; genus JAZKAZ01. The sequence goes on from JAZKAZ010000043.1 coordinate 4,905, forward strand.
ATGGGCGTCGTATTCGAATGTTGTAACTCCGCCTTGCTCAATTGTGACAACATTTCCGGCTTTATCATATTTCCATGCCGTTTCTAAGACACCATCAATCGTTTTTTTTCTAAGTTGTCCCAAAATATCGTTTGTGAATTCAATCCTTTGTGTTTCTCTTTCTTCCCAAGCCAAAAAACCAAGAGGATCGTAACCAAAACGGATAATTCGATTATCCCGTTTTTCTTCGATCTTACGACAAACCAAGTCATATTTATATTCTGTGATATAGCCTTCAGGATCAATCGTCTCATAAAGATCGTAGCCATCATAGTGCAAGATGGTTGTATGATCACCGATTGTTTTTTCCATTACCCGTCCCAAAGCATCGTTCGAATAGGTCGTTTTTAATCCGTCTGGATCTACGTGGACTACCAGGCAGCCATTCGGAGAGTAATCAAAGGTTTCTTCGCCTCCATTAGGGTAAATAATTTTGGAAAGACTCCCATAACTATTGTATGTTTTTTTGGTCACTGCATCATACGCATCTATCCTCTCTTTTTCTCTTCCGAAGGCGTCATAGACGATTTTGGTAATAGAAGGAGACTCTTCAATGAGATCGGGTTTGCCGTGTACGGGATGATAATGATAGGTCGTTTTGTATCCGAGATAGTCGGTTTTTTCGATCAATTCATCGGAAGTATTATAGTCAAATCGGATCTCATAATCATTTTCATTGAGGATTCTAAGTCGTCCCTTAGCATCGAAAGTGCGCTCGAGAATAAGTCCATTTGAAATGGGTTCTTCGTAGAAGCAGCGACCCCTCTCATCGTATTTGTATATTGCCGTTTCACCAAGCGGATTTGTTTTACAAAGCAACTCGCCTTTTTCATTATAGGTTCGCTCAAGGGTATAAGCTAATTTTCCTAAAGCGTCGAAATGTTGCTCTTTTGCAGTATTGCCCCACTGATCATAAGCATAGTGGATTTGATAAATCAGTCGGCCTTCCCAATCGGTTTTCTCTTCCCATTCAATCCGATGAAGATGAGGCGCGGTTTGATAGAGCGTATAACGAATTCTGGTTTTTCCTATCTCCTCTTCTTCAAAGAGATTATTTGCATCATCGTAACGGTAAATGGTTTTCCTGAGTCGTTTACCGAATTCAAAAGTTGTTTTGGAGGTGACCAACCAGGTATCTCCAAGATAGGTAAATTCATATTGAAGCCCATCATCGCGATCTTCAAAAATGATCCGATTTTTATCGAATTTGCGCCGGATAGCAAAGATTCCGAAATCACCTTCAATCTTTTCTAAATTCGGATTCCCATTGAGATCGCATTCAAAATGCTTAGCGAGAAGGCCGTTGCCTTTTCCATCTAAAGTTTCGATCTTTTTGATGTGTTGTTTAGAGTCGTACTCAAAGGTCTTTTTATTGACCAGAGTTCCCTCAAACCAATTCTCAATTGCTTTGAGAAGTAAAATCTTGTTGAACCGGTAAATAGTTTGCGCACCGCTGGGATGAGTAACCGTCGTAGATCCTTCTTTTTGCCCTGCTATAGCTGAGTCATAAGAAAATGAGGTAGAACCTGATGGAGTAGAAAAAGTTTGAATGCGAGAGGTAAGGCCTTTGGTCTGAAAGTAACTACAAGAAATAGGATAGGCCCTCGCATCGTAGAAATTTAGAAGAGTTCTGTCGTTATATCCAACCTTATTAGAATAGGCAGAATTGTTTGCTTTTGTCATTACAGGAAATATGAAGCGTCTTAATATTTTTTTATTTTTTTTCTTAAATTCCCCGGTAATTTCTCGCGTTTCATAGGTAAGCCTAGCTTCTCTTCCATCCGAGGCCAAATACTGATCGTCTCCGATTTTAGTAATAGACGCGTAGATGTGTTCCCCTTTTGGATCTGAAGAAAAAACCTTCAAAACGCCCTGATTGCATTCATAACGAATCGCTTTGCCATTCGGAAGAAACTCTTCTTCCAGAAAATAGACTCCTGAATATCGCTTGGAATAATGCCGATGAACTCCATCGGGCCAAATGATTTTGACTCGATCTCCGTCTATCCAAAGCTCGATATTGCGAATATCAGCGGCGCTGCTTGCCTTTTCTGATCGAAGATTACTACACCCATGAGAAGAGGTTTTTAAAATGCCTTTATTTCCATGAATCTCGAATTCTAAAACAAATCCCTGAGGATCTCGCACTTGGAAATAACGGGAGTTCTGATTGTAACCAGCCCAGAGGTGTGGTAAAACAACCCATCCTTTCGTTTCGAGCTGCTCAAGAGCCCCTCCAAGGAAGAATCGATCTAGTGTATCTTTACCTTCATAGCGTCCGAGAATCTGAGGCGGAATATACGTCCTTTTCAAAATCAGATCTTGGGCTCCTTTAACATGTAAATCTGTTTCAGAAAGAGAAACCTGTCCAGATGAGACAGAAATAAACCCATCCACTAGAAGATTGCTAGTCAGAGAAAAGATTTCATCCGATGAAGAAGGAACGACAGCATCGAATGAACTTGCAAAAAGACGAAGACTTAATCCTAGGATAAAAAACAGACGCATAAAAGGCCTCAAAAAATAAAGATCGTAGGCCTCTCAAGAAATTTGTGTAAATAAATATCGAAAAATTCGCTACCGTTTGCGCGGCGTTGGGTTTAGGAAGTTTTTGCTTCGAGGGGTAGATTCGCTATCTTCAGCCGGAATAGGTTCTTTGCAAGGGACCAAGACTTTTGTCCGCTCAAGCATTTGCACTGAAATCCCCCTCGGAAAAATCACCTCACCCGGCCCATCGGAAAGAGAAATCCCTCCATCCTGGAAAGCCTGTTTGAGGAGGCCAAGTAAGGAGGATCTCACTTTGAGCGGGCTATGCTGGCGTCCGTTGAGCCAGAAATAGATGCGGAGTGTGATCGCGCCTTGGGCTAGACTGTCCACGAGCGCCCAGGGTTCGGGGGTTTTTAGGACGGCCTCGTGGGTCTCTAGAATATTTAGGGCAATTTCTTGGGCCTTCGAAATCGAGTCATTACAGCCGATATTTAAAGTGAATTCCTCGCGCAAGTTGGGATTGCTCGTATAGTTGCGGATATTGCTTTTATAGACAATTGCGTTTGGGATTTGGATCTGATGGCCCTCCAATGACATCAAGATAGTAACTCGCATTGTTAAGAGTTGCACATGGCCTACAAATCCTTCGATTTCAATGAGATCGCCTGCATGGAAGGGATGCTGGACACTCAGGAGGATACTAGCTAAGAAATTTTCAGTGATCTCTCGAAAAGCAATCCCCAAGATAATGCCGAGAAGTCCTGTGCCGCTGAGGATTGCGAGAGCAGCTCCGGTCAGATTGGCCATTTCAAAAATGAAATAAACTCCGATGAGAAAAATAACCAGACCGGTGGCTCTTGCAATTACATCTTCGAGCAGCGATTTGGGGAATTTACGCCGAAGTAAGGTGCGCGCATATTTAGCTCCATAGTAAGCGAGCGGCCAAGTGGCAAGAAGAAGGATTGCGCCAAGGAGAATCGAGGGGATCTTGTGGAGTAGGCTTTGCCATTGAGTGCGCAGAGCTTTTGTAAAATCCCAAAGAGAGGGCTCGATCACCTCGATTTTATTTACTACAGCAACAACATTTTGCGTATTTCTCGCAAGACCGCCTGCCCAGTTCTTAAATTCATCTGTTTTCGTTTTTCCAGATAGAAAGACGATTCCTTTTTTCACCTGGACGGATGTCTCTATAAACCATCCCGCGGCATCGAGAATTTCAGCTAGCCGTTTTTCGATCTCGCGGTCACCTGCTGTGGGGGTTACCTCGATTCTTTGGACAGACGGGCGAAGCATTTCTTCTTCTGAGTTTTCCTGACTGATTGCAAATAGCGGAGCAAAGAGAAGAATGATTTTTATATATTGGGTCATAACGTTCACTCTCAAATTATTTTTCAAGCCAGTATATACCGAAATAGGATAGCCTAGTTGCGCATTCAATGTCTCAGGTATCAATGGGCTTTAGGTTCTTGAACATCCCTGTCACCATTCAACCGGCTTTCTGGTTATTTCTCTTGATTTTTTGTTTTGATCCCCAAAGCTCTCCTTTCCAAATGCTCATTTTAGCTTTGGTGTTGTTTTTTTCACTCTTATTTCATGAGTATGGCCATGCGCTCGCTGCGCAGAAATTTGGACGCACCCCAGAAATCACCCTCGAGGCCTTTGGCGGCTATGCTTCTTATGACAGCAGAGGGATGCCTGAGAAACATCATTTCATCATCACTCTTTGCGGTCCCGTTTTTACTGCGCTACTGATTGGGGCTTCCTACTATCTTCTCGAAAACCGAATCTTTGAAGTGAGGGCTCTGAACTATTTTCTCTATTGCACGATGAAGCTCAATATTTACTGGCTCATTGTAAATCTCGCCCCTTTAAATCCCTTGGATGGTGGAAAAATCTTAGAGTATCTCCTCCAGAAATGGCTGGGGTCTGAAACAGGGCATCGAGTGAGCTTAATTTTGGGAAATGTGACAGCAGCAGTTGGCGGAATTTATTTCCTTGTGAAGGGAAATTATGTGTTTGCCTATCTCTTCCTCTTTTACGGGTGGAGAAACTTCCAAATGTATACATCTGAATATCCCAAACAAAAGCCAAGCGCTTTCAGTCTTTACAATGAGGGCATCCAAGCGCTCGAAAAGGATGAAAAGATGAAGGCTCAGTTGATCTTTGAAAAATTAAGCAAATCTGAAGACGATTACATCAAAACCCGTTCCTTAGAGAGTTTAGCTGATCTTTTGGATGCCAAAGGAGAGGCGAAAGAGGCATATCAAATGCTGATGCGAGCAGATCTCCAAAAACTCAATCGAGGAAAATGGCTTCTCTGCAAACTGGCCTACAACCAAAAAAATTATGGGTTGGTCGAGCGATTTTCAAATGAAATTTATGAGATTCATCCGACTTTCGACACGGCCCTGCTCAATGCAAAAAGCTTCTCGCAGCTTAAAAGTGGCGCCTATTCTGTCGGCTGGCTCAAAACCACTTTGCAATTCAGCGAGGCCAAAACGGCTGGATTTGCGGCGGTATTAGCAGATGCTGCGTTCGATCCAATCCGGGAAGATCTTGAATTTCAGGAACTGCTCAGGAGTTTGACAAAGAGCCCTGATTGAAGAACTCCTTCCTGCAAGGAAGGAGTTTCTCCGCTCCGGTAAGGGGCGGCAAGTTCCTTGCCGCGAATGGAGAGATAGCTCGCTTGACCCGGACCTGTTGGACCGGGATTGCGCTGAGCTGCCCGTTCAACCATCGCGAGGTCATTATGAAAATTTTAACTCCACACTTCTAATTCTAAGTTGTAGAAGTATAGACAAAAACCTGCTCTGAAGGGTACCCTTGAAAGGAAACTCCATTGGTAATTTATGTCTTTTCCTACTCCTGCTTATCACAATCATGAAGAATTCCAAAACAGATGTCGCAAACTCTCTGAAATCAGGATGCTAGGGATTGATCCCTATCCCCCTAAGTACATCCACACTCAGAAAACAGCGCAGCTGATTTTGGAGGCAGAGGGGAAAGATGTGGGGCATCATGACGATGCGGCTGCCGGCAATACGCAGTCTGTGGCCGTAGCGGGGCGTCTTGTTCTTTTTCGGGCGATGGGAAAAAATGCATTTGCCCACATTCAAGATGAGACGGGACGCATTCAGATCATGTGCAACCGCGATTTGACTCATGTGAAGACTTTAGTCCCAAATGAAGAAACAACTCCGCTGAAGTTCATCGAAAAAAAGCTCGATCTCGGAGATATCATTGGGGTAGAGGGACATCTTTTTAAGACGCAAAAAGGCGAGCTGACCATTTTTGCAAAAACAGTGACGCTCCTTTGCAAATCACTACTTCCCCTGCCGGATAAGCACAGCGGCCTTGTGGACAAGGGCGTACGTTATCGCAAACGCTGGCTCGATCTCATTACGCACCCTGAGTCGCTGGGGCGTTTCCGCACCCGCTCACGCATCCTTCTTGCGATTCGCAATTATTTTGAGGACGCAGGCTTTGAGGAAGTGGAGACTGCGGTTCTTCAAAACACGTATGGCGGAGCCCAAGCGCGGCCCTTTACGACCCATTTAAACGCCCTAAATCAGGATATGTTTTTGCGGATTTCTCTGGAGATTTCGCTAAAAAAATTGATCATTGGCGGGATGCAAAAGATTTTCGAAATCGGCAAAGTATTTCGAAACGAGGGACTCGATCGGACTCATAATCCAGAGTTCACCATGCTTGAGGCCTATGCCGCTGGCTGGGACTACAATGACATGATGGATTTCACAGATAGTCTTTTTGAGGCAATTGCACTCAATCTTTTTGGCGATACGAAAGTCCGTTTGACGCCAGAAAACGAGGGAACAGCGTATGTGATTGATCTCAAAGCTCCCTGGAAAAGGATGAGCATGAAAGAAGCCATCAAAACCTATGCGGGGATGGACGTAGATGAAATGTCGGAAAATGAGATGAAAGCGCGCCTCTTGAAGGAGAGCCACATCGATCCAAAAGGCGTTCAGCACGCTCCAAGAGGGGCGTTGATCGCTCTTCTATTTGAAGAATTTGCAGAATCCCATCTGATTCAGCCTCACCACATCATCGATCATCCGATTGAGACGACGCCCCTTTGCAAACTGCACCGCGATCCAAGTTTACGCAAAGAGGGCTTTGTCGAGCGATTTGAGAGCTTTATTTTAGGGCGAGAAATGTGCAATTCCTACTCGGAGCTCAATGACCCTGAGCTGCAGCGCAGGCTTTTAGTGGAACAGGCAGACAAGCGGGAAAAGGGCGATGTTGAGGCCAATCCGCTCGATGAAGAGTTTTTAGAGGCAATCTGTCAGGGAATGCCGCCCACCGGCGGAGTCGGCATCGGCATCGACCGCCTCGTGATGCTTTTCACAAATGCAGAATCAATCCGCGATGTGCTCTTCTTTCCTTTGATGCGGCCGGAAGATTAAAATTTGATTTGCTCATAAATTGGATGGGCTGTAACCTTTCCGCCCATTCAGATAGAGAAATCTGTCTTTAATGTTTTAACACATCCATCATGAGGATACAGATGTCTTCTTTTGCTCCCACAAGTTCAAAGACAAATTATAATTCGCCCTCTACGAGTCCGCAGCAAATGACACGTTCGCTTCCGGCTTCTAGAAGTTCTTCACCCATTTATTCAAATATTCGGATTAATTTTATTTCTCCAGATACAGTTGCTTCCTGCGAAGCTACAGATAAAAAAATAACAATTGTATTTTTAAAAACCGCTTACGCCTATGGGATGTATCTAGGTATCCTGGATGCGCGAGCTTCTTTTTCAGACTGCACATTTACTTTCACTGCAAGCAATGAGTCAGATCAAGATATTTACGAGTCCATATTAGCACAACTTCCAAAGAATAAGTTTTCAACTAAAAGCTTAAAACAAGAAGAAAAGAAAGAATAGCTCTTCTTTCCTCTGATGCGGCCAAAGGATTAAAGTTTGATTTGCTCATAAATTCGGTGGGCTGTAATCTTGCTGCCCATTCAGATAGAGAAATCTGTCTTTAATGATTTTAAAATCACATCATGAGGGTAGAAATGTCTTCCAGCAGCAGTATCTCAAGTAGTTCTTTCCTCAGCTCCTCTTCAATTCACGCAATAGATACACGTTCCGCTCCATCTTCTACAAGTTCGCCATCCCTTGCACCCAGCATCGATCCGGAAAAAGTTACTTTCTGGAATGCTACAGATAAAAAAATAACAATTGTATTCTCAATAATTAGCCCAGCCTATGGATTGTATGTAAATTTAACGGGACATTATGACATCTCTTTTTCCTGTCCAAATGACCAAAGCGAATTTACTTTCACTGTAAGAACTGACGACCATAGAAAAGAAGATTTGGATGTTTATAATGCCATCTTACAACAACTCCCTTTAAAGAATCGAATTCATACAATCGACTCAAAAGGAGAGGAAAAGAAAGCATTTTCTACGGAGAAATGAGGAACTGATTTCGGTACTCTCGGAGAGAGACGGCAAGCGTTTTATGATCGTTTCCGATGAAGCGCATGAGGGTATCGAATCGTTCATATTTTCTGTAGAGGATATCTCGGTTTTCTACGCTTTGCGCTCTTCCGAGAATTCCACCGGAAATTTCTAAAAATTCTTGATCGGTGAGATAAGAGTCATCCTCAAACAGGCGATAGAAAAGGCGCATTGCGTTGCTCTCAACTGCTCCCCTATCGATGTGCTGTTTACAGCGGGCGCTAACGTAATGGGTCTGTAAATCAAGGTCGATATCGGGATTTCTGTCGCGATCGAATGAAATACTCTCAAAGTGCTTATAAAGAATTGAGGCGCAGATCATGGCATCAATTGCCATAATCATCATTTCGCCGTATTTTTGCTTGGTTTTCTTGTTGGCATTTTTTAGGATTTCATCGAGGCCAGCTTTGCTGAAATAGGTTTCAGCCATAGTAAAAAGGGATGTCAATTGCTCTTCTGTTAACAGATCCTTAGGAATTGAAAAACCGGTCTCGCTAAGACTTCCATTAAAAATACCTTCCTTGTAACATAGAAAAAACTGATTGACTGTTTGGTAATTCTTTAGCGTTATTTTCATGTCTTCGTTTTTAACTTTCGTCTCAAATCCAAGAACAACGTGTTTAAAATATCCGGCATCCTTAGAAATTTTTTCTATTTGTAAAATTCGCTCTTTTTCTCTCTTTTCACTCATGTCCTGAAAATTGAAGTAAATTTCTGAGATATTGAATTTTTTGTAAGCAGGAAGGAGTCCAAATTCAAAAATTCGATCTCCTGTGGGAGCTGCCCCATAATAAGCTTGGATTGTTTTTGAGCCTCGGTCCCCTTCATAGAGAAATTTAGGACCTAAATAAGAAGGATTGCCTTTGTGAGGCAAATAGACCTCGATTGCGAACGACTTCCTGACCTCAGGAGACAAATGGGATTTTCCAGCATTCATTACGCGCAAGGGATTTCCACAAGCCCAAAGCAGCCATTGCGGTTTAGAATCGGCTTTTTCAGTGGGGCGAAATTGATTCAATTGATTACAGAGAACATCTGCTAACTGTCCCATAGAATGTCTTTGAGGCTCTTGGCTAGACATGTCTTTTGGAACATTTCCTAAACGCCCTCTAGCATAGCGGCTTAACTGAGCATCTCCATCTGCAGTATTTAATTTAATACAGAGAATCTGGAGAAAATTTATAATTGGATTGTCTATATCGATCAGCTTTAAATAAACTCTATTTTCCGTTAACTGACTGATCCACTTTCTGATTTTATCAACCGATCCGAGGGGAAGATATCCTTCTTCTCTGCTTAAATAGGATACTTTAATCATTTCATCTCTAAGATCTAATACGCCCTTGATGAATGTTCTACATTCTTTGTATTGCACATCTGTGACGCTTTCTTCAGTTACCCCTGCAAATGCGGGGCCCATCCGTTTGACTTGTTCTCCAATTGAATTGTCGTCTTTAAATGTCCAAATTGAAGTTTGAGGTATTTTTAATTTTTTGCCCCGATGTTTTCCACATAACTCTAAATCAAAAGCGGACACTAGCTTTTCTATTCGTTCGATCTCTACTTTTTTGTTCATGGTAGCAACTGGCCATAGCCACTCTTTGATTATGGTCCAATATACTTTGATTTTGTTCCAGATCCCGCTTTGAGAGATTTTTATAACTTTTTTATTTGTTTGGATTAATTTATTTTGATTATTTACTTGATAGAGAGGGTTTTTAGAAACGGAATCATTTGAGGTATCAAAATTCGAAAGAGAATGAACGAGAAGGTTTGTAGCCATAATTACCAAATAATATTATTATATGATAATTATAACACAAACAAACAATGAATTCATTAATTAACTAATTTTCATTAAATAATTAACAATCAATTGCTTATTACTATATTTTCCAATCTTCGATAGTGTCTAAGGCAAATTGGCAGCCGCGCGGGGTGAGATAAAGGACATTTTCATCAATTTTTTTGACGAAATTGGCCTGGGCGAGGTGTTTGATGATATTTTTCATGGCCGTTTCCTTTTGGCCAAGACTCTTGGCAATCCCGCGGTAATCCATTGGGACACAAGGATCTCCGCTCTGAACTGCGGTCTGATAGAACTTGACGAGGAAGCGCTCGTCGGGGGTCTGGCTTTTTTGGGTCATTTTGGATCCTCGATGCTTGATTTTAACGGACCTGGGTCTTTTTGTCTTTCTTTAAACGAGCGCCTGTGGGGGCGTCTTCAATTAAATAGCCTCGAGCGTGGATTGCATCGCGCATTTGATCGCTCAAAGGCCAGTTTCGTGCCTGGCGGGCCTTTTCTCGCTCTGCAAGGAGATCTTTTAAATCTTGAGGCAGTTCCTCCTCTCTTTTTTGCAAGAGATTGAGTCCTAAAACAGCATCCCATTCAGAGAGGCATTTGAGAGCTTCTTGGGCCTCATTTTTTCCAAGGAGTTGTTCATCGCAAAGGATATTGAGTTCCCGGATCCAATCAAAGAGAGCCGCCAAGGCAGAAGAAATATTCAGGTCATCTGCGAGCGCAGACCTAAATCCTTCGCGCGCGCGCGCAAGCACAAGAGCCCCTTCAGATGCCTGCCGAGTTTCATGAATCCCTTCCAGACGACAGATGAGATCCTCAATCCGCTGCAGGCTCGATCTTGCGGCATTCAGCCCATCAAAGGTAAAATTCAATTGGGTGCGATAATGGGTGGATAGGAGCAGATAACGGAGCTCTCTTCCTGTGTATCCCTTTTTAAGTAAATCGCGGAGCGTATAAAAATTCCCCAAACTTTTGGACATTTTTTTGTGATCCACTAGGAGATGCTCCGCATGCATCCAGTGGCGCACGAAAGGACCTTTTGCACAGCACTCCGATTGGGCAATCTCATTTTCGTGGTGAGGGAACATATTATCGACGCCGCCGCAATGCAGATCGAGGTGATTGCCGAGCAGTTTCATTGCCATCGCGGAGCACTCGATATGCCAGCCGGGACGCCCTGGCCCAAAGGGACTCTCCCAAAAAATGGAACCATCTCGCGTGCGATCATAGGCTTTCCAAAGAACAAAATCAGAGGCGTTTTCTTTGACATATTCATCGGCTTCATTTTCGCCGGATGCATTGACTTTTAACTCGTCCAAAGAGAGATGGGAAAGACGCCCGTAAGTGGGAAATTTTCGGATGGAGAAATAAATGCTTCCATTGGGACTTTTGTAGGCAACCCCTTTTTGGAGCAGCGTTTCAATCATCTCGATCATTTCAGGGATATAGTCGGTGGCTGCCGGATAATGTTCCGCTCTTTGGATATTGAGCTGATCCAGATCTTCGAAAAAGGCGATCCGGAACGGCTCTGTGAAGGCTTTGAGAGGAATCTCTTTCGAAATCGCGCCTCGGATCGTCTTATCATCGAGATCGGTGATGTTCATCACCTGTTCAACGGGAAATCCAAAAAATTGGATGGATCTGCGCAAAAGGTCTTCAAAGACATAGGTGCGGAAATTGCCGATGTGGGCAAAGGCATAGATCGTAGGTCCGCAGGTGTACATCCGGA
>JAZKAZ010000043.1:16463-23160 GCA_040388845.1 Chlamydiota bacterium
TCGGTATTGTAAATTTTTAGGGGCGTCTGCATGTCATTCAATGAGGGTTTGGAGGCGGCGGTAGTCAGTTTTTCCCGTGCCTAAAAGAGGGATTTCTTCGATTTTTTTCACTTGGGAGATTTTCACAAGTCTGCTAAAGCCTGTATGGGAAATGATTTCATTTGCGGTTTCTTTATCGAGCGGAATGGTTGAAAAGACGACCAATTGAGGTTTTCCCTCGATTCGCTCGTCTGCTAAGACCGCAATCGTAGGAAGATCGGTTGGAATTTTTCCTCTGCGCGCAAGCTCCGTTGCCAAAACCTCTTCAATTGCCCCAAGGCTGATCATTTCGCCGCCAAGTTTTGTAAAGCGCTTCAACCTTCCCGAAAGAACCAAACTTCCATCTTTCTCGAGATGCCCCAAATCCCCTGTTCGATACCAGCGCTTTCCTTGAATTTCAATGAAAGGAGACCTGGGATTTCCAAGATAGCCGTTGAAGACGTTTGGCCCTCTGACACAAATCTCCCCTTCGCTTCCCTCGGGAAGAAGTTGGAGCGTCTCGGGGTGGATCGTGCACATTTCTATCTCGGGCAAAATCCTTCCCACTCCATGGCTCGGGAGATTCATCCGGTTGATCGTGAGGATAGGCGCGCACTCTGTGATGCCGTACCCTTCGATGAGCTTTGCGCCGGTCCCTAATTTTTCTACTCGTTCAAAAAGCTCCGGAGAGGCTTTTTCCGCACCTGAAACAAAAAAGCGGACGCTCCTGAGCTGCTCTTTTTTTGCGGCAGCAAAAAGACCTTTTAAAAAACTCGGCGCGCTGCAAAAAAGGGTGACTTTCCAACGCTCAATTCCTTCTGCCAAAGCAAAGCTATCAGTAGGATCCGGATAAAATGCGATTTTTAGGCCCGACAGAAGCGAAAAAATCCCCGCGACAGAAAAGCCAAAGGAGTGAAATGGTGGAAGAATCCCATAGAGCACATCATCGTAGTTTAGATCGATGCACTGCATGGCAGCGCGCTCATTGGAAATGATATTTTTATGGGAAAGAGGAACTCCTTTGGGAGCAGCCTCAGTCCCGCTCGTAAACAAGATGACGCAAGGGGCGTTTTCATCGACATTTTCTAAGTGCATTGCACGCAACACAAAAGAAGGCGAACAAAGAGATAAAAAAGCACCCCGCAGTTTTGTGGTGAATTTGATCTCCCGCCGCATATCTTCCAGCAATTGGATCTTATCCAGTAATGTGCCGAACTCAACGCGATTGACTCGTTCTAAAAATCGCCAGGAGGAAATCACCGTTTGAGCGCCTGTCAGTTTCATCATTTCATCGAGATAGCGCGGCCCCAAAGTCCAATTCAGCATGACAGGGATCTTTCCTGCAAACTGCAGGGCCAAAATCACAATGAATGCGCCTGCAGATGCTGGGAGCAAAACTCCTACATACTCCCCTGGCAAATTTTTAAAATGCGCTCCCAAAACAAGAGCAACTTTTTTTAATTTACGATAGTTCAGCACGCCAATCACATCGTCTCCGCAGGCAGAAAAAGAATCCATCCGCGCACACGAATTGAGGAACGCCTCCGCAAGAGTGCGCCCGAGTGGCAGCACTGGCTGCGGCCGGTTTTTTTCCGAGGGCCAACTAAACTGGGGAGTTATATGATCGGAGGGGGCAGCTAAAGATTCCCCTGCAGCAATTTCAAGAAGGCTTTGAACTGTTTCAAGCTCTTCTGGATGGACCTCGCCTACATCGTAGGAGTGGGAGAGAAAGGCAATCATCTCCCCGATATTGAGTGAATCCATCGCTAAATCAAAAGAAAGGCTCATTTCCGGTGTAACTTCGAGGGATGGGCTATTGAGGATTCGTCGGATTTCCGCATAAATTTTTTCCTGTATTTCAGGCGAAATTGAGAGAGTGCCCTCCGTCCCCTTTCTTTTTTTACGCTCGAAAACCTTTGGCACATCCTTTTTCCAAAAACTGTAGGAGACGAGCTTCAGCGGCTCGCTTTCATGAATGCGCCCTGCATCATCGGGATAGCGGTTATACCAGTTTTCAAGAAAACGGTTGAATTCGAGACGAGATCCCCTTCTTGGCAATGAGGGAGGATTTGGTTCAATTTCGATATAGACTTTTCTGCGCGGGCAAAAGAAAATGAAGTTTTTAAAGATCGTCTTAATCCCATGCCATGTGGTGGGCGGAAGCTCGGGAGAGCGTCCTAGAAAAGCCCTCGAGAAAGTGCTGCCCCAGAGGCCTGAGGTTCGGATCAACACAATATTTGCATTGGGACACTCTTGAACGAGCGCATGCGCGCCCGAGGAGCCCCCGATGATCTCTTTTCCCGTATTTTTCAACCTGCCAGCTGGATAGAGAATGAAATTTTCTCCCTGTTTCAACCCGGCTGCGATCTGTTGAATTGCAGCTTCCGCTTTTTTGATTTTAAACTCATTGATCGATGTATCGAAATTGGGAATGGCAATGGCTTTTACGAGATGGATCAAGGGCTTCATCATCGGGAGGCGATAGACATATTCAATGACAAGCGGCCGCATCCGGAATTTTGGCCAAAACCAAATAAAAAGCATCAATGGATCGATGTGGGCCGAATGATTTGGAAGAAATAAGATCCCTTTTGCGCGGTCTAGATTTTTAGAATCGAGTAGATCCTGTCCTTTGATCTCCACTTTGTAGCGAAGAGAGATCAGAGCTTTGCAAAGGTAAGAAATAAGGGTCCAAAAAAGATTTGCCATCGCCCGAAAAAATGTGATTCCAACCCATTTTTAACTTCAGAGTGGGTTTTCATCCACTTGTTTGTTTTAGATTTTTGCTGTAGATTATATAAGTTATTTATTATCAGCCTTTTACGAAAAAATCATCGCTATATCGAATTCCGGATGTTCGGCACTTTAGAGAGATCCAAAAATAATTATACCTCTACCCAATCATCGTCGATTTGTTTCGGACTGTCAGCCTCCAATTTGTTGAGCGATGTGATCGAAAAGGCTAGCCCTTGAGAAGATTTTAATGTTGCCCATCCCTGCCATGCTGTAAGGCCCAAAAAGATGGGATTGGTCACAGCGCCAGTTGCCACTAAAGCAGTTGCGGCCAATAAAGGAACTCCATATCTCACAGTGGAAGTTCCAGAAACTACAACACAATTTCTTATAACTTGTTTTTTGGCCTCAGCAAGTTTTCCCACGTTCTGCTCAATTTCAGAGGCACTTTGGAGGATGTTGTCTTTTTGTTTCTTTAATTCATTTATATCTATTTTCTGACGACCCAACACTTGAGCACCGGTTTTCATTGCGAACAACCCCGTAGAAAGTTTAGATGTACTCGCTTGTATTTGTATGAGTGCTTCCATCTGCTTGACCACTTTAGTTTGTTCTTTGATCTTTTGTCCAACCGTAGCTTCTGCTGCCCTCCCAATCACTGGGACGCAACTTAACACTGCGGTTTTCAAAGATACATCAGAACCTAAAACACCCATTGGATTGATCGACATATAACACCTCGTTTTTAAACGGGTAAGAGCGTAGATCAAGATCTGATTAAAAACAAAAAAAATATAACACACTCTTGAAAGAGGAAAACAAAAAGAAGGGGTGGACAATATTTATTTTTTTCATTATACAAAAATTTCCTAACACCTTTTTCAGGAGGGCCAATGATTAAGCCAATCAATCCAGCAGGACAAAATCCCCAAGCAATACCCAAATCGAAGAGAAATGACCCTCCTCGAGAATTGTTCGAAACAATCGACCAAGTGGGATCGCTTGCAGGGATTATTTCCGAAACTGCAAGCAACCCCTTTCCTGTGGGCCTTAGTGAATTGGGACATCGCGTAAACAGAAAGAGCAAAGAGACGAAGGGTGTAGCAAAACTCCGCAAAGGGATTTTTGAATCGCCGGCGATGAAGGTGATGGGAAAGACTCTAAGAGGACACAACGCCCATAAAAAGCATTCGACCTAAAGCTACTCACTCTCTTGTTTTTTGTGGTATATTACCGTACGACGAAGTCTCTGGCTGAGTTCGAATTTACCAATTGATTGAGGGAACTCCTCGTTTGGGTTATCCCTATCTCTTGAGAAAGTAATTTCCTTTAGGTAGAAAAGATCAGCCGTAGATTCTTGCAGATTTTTAGGTCGATTTTTATCTAAATAGATCGATTTTAACGAGACGAGCTTTTTTATTTCGGAGGAGATTTTACTAATCTCTATTTCTCTCTCATAACCTATATGCCCGATAAAGGGCATAATATTCCAGTTTATTTCCATGAATAAAAAACCCTCTGCAGCTCTTTCAATTAGATCTACCCCGAGGATTATTGGACGGAGAGATTCGGTAAACTCCTTGCTGACTGCCCTAAAAAAGGTGTTAAAATCGCGAATTTGCTCCAAGAGAGGAACAATTGCCAAAGAACCATCCGGCTTTATTTCTTTCGGGAGATGACTCATGGTGCTTACAGCTTCATTCACACGCGCTGCGGTTTCCAGACAAAACGTTTTATTATGCAATGCATCAGACAAGTATTTGCCTAAATTCCACTTTCTGAATTCTTTAGAGAGGTCCGAATAATAGTTTTCACGAACCTTCGGGTGCGCTAAACTTGCACACCCTTGACAGGCGGCATACTCCAAAATAATTTTCTGGAGCTCTTTTGGAAAAGGCAAACCGAACACTTCAACAGAACTTTTTAATGGGACTGCGTTTTTTTTTCTAAAAAGGAAAACGGAATGAGCTATTTTTGAGAGAAAAAAAACCGCCAGGATAATTTTCCCAACTCCAATCGGGGAGCGGGGTGAAGCATAGAGAAAAAGAGGCTCTATTCCCACCTTTCGGAACGCGCCGATCATTTTTCTACGGCAATGAAAATTTTCACTTCCGAATGAGTTTGCGGATTAAAGTCCGGGCCATAGATTTCAAAATCTGCGGTATAGACGCGCTTCAGATTTGACGTCCAGATCTTTTGCCAGCCCAATGCGACTGATTGAGGAAACTCCCCTTCTGTCTTAAAAACAGCAAAATTTGATTCAGGAATTATTTTCCCAACCATCCCCTTCGGAATATGATCTAGACTCGAAACCTCGCAGCCTATCAGGTAAAAATACGGTTTAGTGTGGTCCCCTTCATAATCAGTATACACGGCAAAAATAGAGCGATCGAGCGGGTTGGGAATATTTGCCAAGATCTCTTGATAGAACCGATTCCATAGCGCTGGAGCCACAGAGAGAAACTCTTGATTGGATGTCTTAAGCCCAATTCCAAGGATGAATTTTTTTTTCTGTTTTTGGTAAATATGAGTCATAGAATTTTCGGACTCCCCGGCTTCAGTTTGATGATTGATACTGGTTGCTTGGCTTGCGAATGGAAGAATACAGAGCAGGCAAATCTTTAAAGCATCACTAAACATACGACTCTCTCCATGTGCGCAGGCAATTTTAACCTACGTATTTTTTTTCCTCTACTTTAATTTTGGCCCTCACCACCCTAACGAGAATCTAGTCCTTAGATCACTTGAATAAAATATAAATAATAATTATATTTCTCCCCTTGCCCACTTAAGGAGTGGTCTATGGATGAATGGTTAATTTGGCTTTTTCCCTATGCTTGCTCGTACGCCTACGCTCTTGTATTTGTCCTCGCATCTTGGTTTCTCATACCCAGTGGAGTAAAGAGTTACCAGATTTGGAAAAAAAATGAAAAGGCTCTTTATTTAGGCGGTTCTGTTGCGTGTTTTGTCTCTGCATTATTTCTTTTTATCGCTTTATTTTTAATTTTCCTTAAACCTGTCATTCGATTCTTATAAAATTCCAACAAAACTCAAGAAAAGCGTTGGGATAATAATTAGAGCAACTTCCCTGAACCTGTTTTTCTGAAGGGTTTTCATATTTATTTCATACTGCAGGTGGTCCTTGTAAGCTTTGGATACCGTTGCTGCAAGCGCTGGGAATGTATCAACCTTAGAAGAATATGGGTCATAATTGAACTGAATCTCAAAAGAGTCATTTTCAAGCTTAGACCACGGTCCAATAGATACCAAACGGATTGCTTTTAAACGGGGCAATTGATTAAATCCCCGAAAAGTTGATAACGAATCAGCATTATTACCGTAGAAATCGATCACCATGATATTTTTCATTTTTCCCAAAATACGAGGCAAATCAGAAATCTTTTTAGATATTTTTATTGCAAAGGCCGCTTTTGACAAAACATCGATGACTTTAGGCTTATTTAAGAAATCTCTGATTTGATCCGCATTTAGCGATTTAAAAAAATGAATAAAATCATTCGTCTTGAAATTTAGGCCTGCCCTATCAAATAGATGTAGGAGTAGATCATTTTGAAGATCCCGATCTCCCCAGTAGCCGCTCATAAGATCGAGCAAATCAGTAGCTATTTTTCTAAGGTTTTCGTCGTCTTTCTTTTTTTCTTCCCATATCCTTTTTTGTGATAGAGGATCTTGAAATAGGCTATCTAGTCTCTTATTGCAAGTCGAGCACTGAATACTTGAATCCACATCTAAAAATCTTTTTACCACAGAAAAAGTATCATTATCTAATCGATCTATCATAACTTTACTTGGTTTTTTAAATTTGTAATTATAAAATAAATATAATAAAAATTCAATCCAAAATAATTATGTAACAATCCAGACTTTGGGAGTGATAAACCTGTAAGGCTGAGAGTGAAGATAGTTTTAAACAGGATCCGCTTCG
>JAZKAZ010000044.1:0-1792 GCA_040388845.1 Chlamydiota bacterium
CTTGCTTCAGCTCCAATTTATGAAGATGGAGATAGCCGAATCC
The DNA here is from genome assembly GCA_040388845.1 of Chlamydiota bacterium. Lineage (GTDB taxonomy): Bacteria > Chlamydiota > Chlamydiia > Chlamydiales > SM23-39 > JAZKAZ01. The sequence goes on from JAZKAZ010000044.1 coordinate 44, forward strand.
AATTTTCGACATGATGTTTTCAGGATCTAGCAATTCCGTTGTCCGAAAAAGCTTGAGAGCCGCATCTTCATCTGCTTGGTTAACGGCGATAAAACCGCCTTCCAGCAGAAGGAAGAAGTCATCTTTATATTTTTTCCAAGTTGTCATTTGCATTCCTTCTTAAAATAAAAATCTATCTACTATCGAGATATCTGGTTGCCCACCGCTTTGTTAATCACCGAGTTGACCTGCGAGATTAAATTGGAGATCGATTCTCCGATCTGCGTGACCTGGCTCATCTGGAACTGCAAGAGGATGAACGATCCAGGAGTTGCCTGGCTCATTTTGCTTGCGAGTCTTCGCACTTGCTGGACGAGGTTTGATTGCAGCTTTTTATACGCTGAAATCAATGAGGTAAAAGAAAGGGTTACACCCGGAAGACTAACCATTTGAAGCTCCTATTTCGCAACTTTTCGTAATACTTTTTGCAAAGAGGCATACCCGTGTAAAAGGACTCCGAGTTGATCGAATTCCTTCTCGTTATGCCCTTCTCTCAGCAGTTTTTTAATTTCGTGGATCCGTTTTTCCACTTTTTCCAAAATTTCTTTTCCGCGGCTAGGCTTTTCTTGAATCTCTTTTTCTAGATCAAAGGTAAACTTTTCGCCAGGTTTTTTTTCTAATCCGTACATAACGATGCCCTCCTCGGTTCAGCGGGTATAATCGATTTTATATTTTAATCCATCTTTTTCAAGTAGAATCGTATTTGATTCGATCTTTGTAATACGCATTCCATCCACATAATCGCCCAAAGTATAGATTTTTCCATTGAGGACTACGCTATATCCACGCCCATCGAAAAGAGATGAGCCGGTGATCTGATAATTTTGCGTAAGGTCAATATTGGCCATGTCGGGATGAGTGGGTACGGCAAAATTTTTCACCGATTGGACGCCCGGGATTGCATTGAGCTGCTTAATTAAGTCGGTATATTCACTTTCCATCTTATCGCTGTATTTTCCCGATAAGATCACGTTTCCATTGGAAAATTGGAAGGTAACTGCGCCAAAGTTGTGGGAACTCAAGATACTTTGGAGCTGGGCGTTGAGGGTCTCTTCCACAACCACCCGATTTTCCAATCGATCGAGGTAAGGGAAATTGATTGTCAGGTATTCGGAAAGTTTTGTGGCCTCCTCATTATTTTGAAGATAGCCATTCACAACGAATTTACCAGGAGAGGGAGAATGGATACTGACTCCTCGCCAGGTGGCATTTTCGGAGATGACGTCATTCATCGTTTTCCAGACATATTCATCGATCACGACCGTATCTTCAACGCTTGAGATGAAACTGATCTGGCCAATTCGGTAGCGCATCTCTTGGTACTCGACAGGGGTGAGCACATGTCCGATGAGAAAGAGCTTGGCGCTAGACGGATTGAAAGAAAATTGGACATCTTGGAATTTCTGCAGAGCTTCTTTGATTTCCTCTACAGGCTCTTTTTGTACAACTTCAATGCCTGTCGATTTGAAAAGAGAAAAAAAGCTCAAGAAAACGATCAGAAAAATCAGAACAAATGAGCCTCCGGCAATCAAGTATTTGGCTGGGATCGGCTCTTTCTTCCAATCTTTTTCTTTGGACATCTCTTTTGCATCGAGGGCCTCTTGAACCTCTTCCTGGGTCCTGGGAGGCTCGTAGCTCGGCATCATGGGGGAATAGATCGTCTCCTGAGGGGCTTCCCTGTCGATGATCATAAAGACAGTCGTTCCGAGC
>JAZKAZ010000044.1:1844-4212 GCA_040388845.1 Chlamydiota bacterium
TAAAACAGGAGTGCCATTGACAACCGTCCCGTTTTTTGAGCCGAGATCCTCAATTTCAATGACTCCATCAACGCCAACCGTAAGTCTCGCGTGGTTGCGCGAGACGCTCAAATCTTGGAAGACAATATCGGAGGTGTTTGGATCTTTTCCAATCGTATAGGTACGCCCCTTGTCCATCCCGATCTCTGCGCCCGCATTGGGCCCCGAGATCACCTTTAGAAGGAAAGGATTTTCAGAGATTAGATTGAAGGGAAGCTCTTCTCCGCCCTCATCTTCGAAAATGGTGTCGTATGCAGTGGGTTCGGCTCTCGGCAAAGGAATTGCCTCTTCGGACTCTTCTTCTTCTCTTTCTGGAGCTTCTTCAGGCGGCGGTGGTTCCTCGCTCCCAAAAATATTGTCGTAGGCCTCTTTCTTTTTTTTACGCTGTTTTTTTGGAGGCGCGCCAGTTTCTGGAAGAGGCTTTTCAGAGAAAAGAAAAACAGAGTTTCCGATCTGAACCCGATCTCCTTCATTTAGAAGAACTGGTTCGGAGTGGCTCACATCATTAATGAGCGTCGGATTGACTTTGCTTAAGTTTTTAAGGGTGATTCCTTCATCTGTCCGGGTCAGTTTTGCAGCTTTCCTGGAGACGGTGCTGTCTTCGATGACAAAAGCAGCTTCATCTGGATCCCTGCCGATGACCCATTCTTGCCCTTCAGATAAGTTTAAGATGAGCCCGCGGTACGGCCCTTCTTCTGCGATGAGATGCGCTGGCATTTTATCTTCAGTATAAGTTTTTTTCGTTCTCGAATTTTGTCACTTCTTCTCGCCAATAAATCAGGTAGTTGACAAAATCCTCAAGGCTTTCTTTAAAAGCCTGATAGTTCATTTCATACGGCAATCCGAGAGAGAGTGTCAAGAATTTCTCTTCTTGATCGAGTCCAATTCGAGCGCCGCCGGTTCCTTGGCCGAGAAGATTGGCTCTCATCAAATAGATGAAAAGATCCTCTCGCCTTAATTTAGGGCAAATACAAATCTTTGCGAGCATCGCAACGCCGGGATCCAAATCTTTGAGGAGCAGTTCCACCTCATCGCTTAAACGAAAGGGAAAAAACTTACTTTCGTTTAGTTTTGGTTTTGTCTGGATCGCCAGTTCGCCATGTAGCTGTTCTAAATATTCTCGAAGAAGCATTTGTTTGCACCCTCTTGCCTATTATTCTATGGGGCTGAAAAAATTTACAAGGAAAGAAAAAAAGATGTATGCCGCGTGATTAAAATCTGGGCTTTTGATGAGTGGGAAACGAAGGGTAAAAATTCTTGAGTGGAAGCTGTTTTAAAATGATTGAGACAGCTTTTGCGAAAAGGGATTTTTGCTCAAACGGATTAGGGCTACTGCTCGCCAGCATCAATTCTTGCTTGGCGCTGCCTTAAGAAATGCGCGTTGAATGTGTCGTTATAAGATCTTTCAAGTGATCTAGAAGCGATGAGTATTGGACTAATTTGCTCGCGGAACTTAATTAGATCAGGCTGGATATTTATATTTGCAGCTCTAGCTCTGTCTACTATCCATAGCATTTCCTGTCTTATGGCGGCGAGGTTCGAGGCCAAATTAAAGGTAGCATTTCCCATAGCGTTGTGAAAGTCAAGGTCTATAGGGTGGATTCCAAGTAGGATTATGGATCGGATAATTGTTTTTATTTGAATTTTTACAGAATTTAAATAGTGTTCTATCGAGATCAAGGAAGCGGGCGGCAGTTTCTGTGCAGCTGTTTCTAATTGAGCCAGTTTTTGAGAGATCAGCTGCGCTTTTATTTGAAAAGTAAGGAATAGGGTTAAGCTTTGAGCTGTATGGCATCGCTGCAGCGATAATTCGCGATTCTGGAGTGCTTGCGGACTTGCGCCTTGGGGAGGCGGAATCAATCCGTTTTCAATGGTATTGAGGTCAGCTGTTAATTCATTCGCAATATCCAATGTGTGAGCTGTTGGAGTTTTTATTTCTTTGATGAGTTCCTGGGCATTTCTATTGGCGCGGATAAACTCTTGATTTAAAAACTGAGGCCATGACTGTAATTGCTGACGAATGGTTTGAGTTTGGATAAGAATTTGATCTTCGGAGAGTTTTTGAGCGAGCGCTCGGGCTTGTTGTTGAGCGAATTCGAGGCCAGAAATTAATATGTTCAATCCCTTTTCTTGAGCTTCGGTCACAGGGCGTTGGATTTTCTTTGCGGATAGAACGGCCTTGCGGCACGCACTGCTGAGTTTCAGGGAGGTTGTCAATATGTCAATATTGGTTTCAGGACCATTGGTTGCAAAGTGTTGGATTAATTCGGTCATCAGTGGGGGGATTGCAGTAAGTTCATCAGCGGTGAAGAATCTCTGTAAGTTGGCA
>JAZKAZ010000044.1:4222-14845 GCA_040388845.1 Chlamydiota bacterium
CGATATCTGGGTGTGAATCCAATCTTGCAAAGACATTGCGCAAAGTGAGTGTTTTTTCGTAGCTGGAGGTCAGGAGCTCTGCCCGTTCAGTAAAGGAGTGGATCAGATTTTTTGAAGTTGCGCTCTGAGGTAGGGTAGAGGAGCCTAGTTGGAGCTCAGGATTCCTAAGAGTATTTAAAATTTCATTGACTGCGTTCTCGTTTGCCCCTTTCAAGGCGTCTTCGATGCCTGCTCGATCTGCCGGATCGAGATTTCCAATGAGAGTTTGAAACATGACTGAATTGAGCGCATGATCGAGAGCTTCTTTGTTATTCGGATTATTGCCGTTTTCGGAAAAGGCGACGATTGCCTTTGCAATTGCAATGAACGCCTCTTCATAAGAGTCTCTTTTGAGTTCTGCACCCAAACTTTTAGACAGATCCCTGTAGACAAGAACCTGATCTGAAGTCAAGTGAGCGAGGGCGAGATCGTTTGCGAATTCTTCTTCGGCCTTTGGATCGGCCGTTTCTTTGCTCCATTCATCGAATCCAAGCGTATTTGCTGCGGCCGACATTTTTGAATCGTGTACAGGGCGTCTTGCTACATCCTCGATGATTTTTTGTGCAGCCTTCTTTTTCTCTTCCACTTGGGCAAGGCGCTGGGCATGGGTGGCAGGGGCATCGGGATTCTCAGCGGAAAGGGGGTGAGTCAATTCAAAATCGATTGCAAATTGAGACATTGCATTCAATTTGGCTCTTGCAGATTTGAGCGAATCAAGCCTAGCTTGTTTTTTATTAGAGGGATCGTTTTGAGCTTGCTCGGAACACTGCTGAAATGCCTGATCCATCTTATTTCTAAAATGCTTGGCTGCGTAAAGAGTTTTGAGGGATTTTAATTTTTCATTGCCTGAGAGCCCATTATCGAGGGCGTTTTCCACGTCGTCATTTGTGTATTCAAGTTGTTTCAGGTGATTGGTCGATTGGGAAAAGGCAGGTTTGCCCGATTGGTTTCCTCGCACGCCTGGAGGTCTATCAATCCAGCTGCGCGCGCCTTTGTTTTTGGGGTCAGTAGCCCTTTGCCAAAGAGTTCGAAGGGCGTCGATGCCTTTTAGATTGGTGGGCACTGAAACAGAGGAAAGTTCTCCAGTGACTGGATCTTTGAGATAAATCAAAGAGCGGTTTATGTCGATGTCGACAATCTCGTGATTGTCTGGATTAGCTGCTCGAACCAGGGGATCGTTTTCTAGCGTCTCATAACAGCTGTCGAGTTCTTGCTGGCATTTTGCGTTCAGCGTAATTAGATTTATTCTTCCGGATGGGGATACGATCTTAAGGCATCGAGGAGAGGCGTCTACACGGGGGCCTTTCTTGAGGGTAATAATGGGATTTGAAGAGGGGGCGGAGTGTTCGGCTCCAGATGCAGAAACGTCGAAATTGAAAGTTCTAGATGAATTTTGTGGAACTAAAGGTGTAGTCATAGTTATCCGCATTATTTCTGTTTTTCAATATTAATTATACAATAAAACTGATATTAATTCAATGGTAATATTAAAATATAAGTAACTTATAATTAGCGTGTTGTGATTTCAGAAAAAGAGTAAAAAAGCTGCTCTTTTGAAAGAGCAGCTCGTTGGAAAAAGAAGAATCAGACCTTGTTGGATTCTGCGAGCTTGCCGATTAAGCTGTCGCCGCCTTGAACCATCAAGTTGTACATCTGGTCTTTGAGTCCCATGATCGTTTGTTGCACCGATCGAGTGGTCTCAGAGAAGAAGTCCGCCATGGCTTTAGCCATTTGGATTTGAGCCCCAGCCTGCTGATTTTGCGCCTCATACATTTTTGAAGTACCTTGAGCACTTGTTCCAGCATTATTTGCATAGCCCAAGAGACGCGATCTAATTTGGTCTCGATCGCTCTCTGTTTTTCTTAAAGACTCATGCAGATTCGACTTTCGATTCGAAACGTTTTTCTTCAGTTCGCTGAATACTTCATGATTTCCTTTCGCAGATAAAATATCTTCTTTCATGTCATCATCAAGATCCTTAGAGCCATTCTGTTTTTTAAGAGAATCTAAACTTCTGTTCGGATTTTGCGCCTGATTTCCACCAGCGAGCATATTGTGTTCCCCGTGTACACCAGCCTCTACTTCATCAATGTATTTATCCCATTCTGTGGGATTTTTTAGCGATTCTGTAGTGCCATTGATTGGGTTTTTATAGACTCCAAATGTGATCCCTTCAATACCCAATTGGCTACCCAGGTTAGTCACGCCATTACTAATGAACGAAATTCCCTCTAACCGAGTGGATTCGCCCTGATTCCATTGAGCGTCATAAGCTCTCTCTCCAGCAGCATTTGCAGCCTTTCCTTCTTCTTGTACGTTATCAGCTGCAAGTTTGAGGACATCTTGCAAAATTTGGTTGTTTAGATACATCTCATTGAGTGAAGTACCTAGTGAAATGGCCCATGCGGGTGGTTGTGCTTGATTTAAGTTTGGCATTTTTATTTCTCCTTGAGTGTATTTTTATTAACCTAATATTTCTGCAGCTTCTCTGCCTGGATCTACAAAGGCGTTGAATTGGGATGAAAGCCTTGTTGTGACATCCATTTGAGAGCTAAACTGTTTTAATTCAGCTTGCGTTGCCTGAGTCATGAGCGTAGTGAGCGCCTGGTAAATGATTTGATCTTTTTTGGTTTCGCTCATTGCTTTGAGTGTATCTGCCTGTTGGAGATAATTGACTCCTGCTGCTACGTTGAATCCGCCGCCTGTGATATTTGTGGTTGCGCGGAAGAAATTGGCCGTAGAAGTGAGTTTACTGAACTTATCGGGTCCCAATGTGTTGCGCAGAGTTTTGCAAAACTCTTCGGCATTTGCCCCTTTCGCAGCAAGGTAGCCCAATCCAAATGTGAAGGCAATTGACAAAACGAGGCCAGTGATTTGACCAATCAACTTTGCTTCATCATCGTTTACATGGGCAGCTTTTAAGCTAGCTGTGATGAGATCTCCTAAGGGGTTAAGTGCCACGAGCAATTGACCGCTGCTTGCAAGAAACTGCGCCTTTGTAAATCCATTCTGGTTTACTTTGCTAAAAAAGCTTTCGCTACTGTCCGCAGCGTTTACCGCGGCTTCTTCGCCCGCTTCCTTGGCCCCTTGGCTAGATCCTTGAGTCAATGCTGCAACGCCTCCGCTGATTCCGCAAAGAAGAACTGCTGCTACCACGACGATGAAGACTTTGATGAGTCCTTGGGCCCAATCAGGCAAGCCTGCTTGAGTCATTGCGTCGCTGAGCTTTTGCATCGCAGGGCTCATCATCACGCCCGTGATGATTCCCGCTGCGATAAATGCAGTCAGTCCACCGGTCAGTCCGGAAAGAAGGCAGCAAAGCCCTGCCGCAATCCCGCCGAAAATCTGTGCTAAAAGGCTCTTGTGTTGTGCAGCTTCATAGTCACTTTGGTAAGTGGTCAGCTGATCATTTGCTTTTTTTACTTGGACCTTAGCCAAAGCGATGTAAGACATTGAGCTATTATTCTGTGCTGTATTTAAGATCGATTCATTTTTACTTGCGAGAATTTGGAGAAGAATCGTCGACGCCATAAAAGCGGCAAGAATTCCCAAAAACGTATCAGCAGATGGATCCGTTGCAATCCCCGATGTCGGATTGACTGGATTGAGTTTTGGCGGATTGCTTGTCAGCTGCGCTCTTTTGCCTTTAGCAGAAGAGGGAGCGCCCGTTGCAATATCTACAATCTTTTTAGGATCTGGCAAGAGCATTTGCGCCAAATCTGAAGAAAGGAGGCTTGCTGAAAGAGCTGCATCGTTTAAGTAAACTGCGTTCATAAATTCCATCCTTTATAGTACGGAGACTAGGGTTGTTTGGGTTGCAAATGTGTTGTATTGGATTTGCTGATAATCAAAAGAAACCTGGTCATTGGTATGGGACAGGTTGTCGTTTAGACCGCTAGAAATCCCGCTAAAGAAAGTCGTCGCTTGGTTGTAGTAGGTGTTATCTGCATTAAACTGCGTAGTATCTGCCTGGATACCTGCAGATTGAGCCGCGGCCGTACTTGTACTTGGGTCGCCTGCATGCTCAGCATCTGTCTCTCCCGCTGCGTCGGCATCGATTTTCCCCATGTCGCTTAGTTCATCCCAAGGTGTATTTGCACCTTTTACGTAAGGCTTCAATGCCCCGTTTGTGCCATCCCCGTCCATTTTGCCAAGCCATGCGGTTGAGTAGTTTTCTGTTGTCGTGCTCACCATTTCGGAGAGAGGCATTAGACCTTTTGAGATAAAATTTTGGACTGAATCAGAATTTGCGAGCATCGCCATCAAAAGAGCGATGAATCCGACAGATGCAGATTGTAAGTAGATCGGTGGCGAATCATTGTTGCCGGAGGCGGGAGGGTTTACCGCATAGTTTTGGGGCGGTTGAGTTGGGATAGATATGTTTGACATAGGTTACCTTTATTATAAAGTTAATACTCTGTTTATACTAATAATAACGTAATTTATTTAATTTGTAAACAATTGTGATTGACTTAATATCCCAGTATTACTGTTGATTAATGGGATGAAAATAGGTTGAACGGTAGTCTCAAATATGTAGAAAAACAGGATCCGTTTCGCGGGCAGGATCGACGAGACGTCGGCAGGATAAAAGAAGAGTGTTAATGATAGATGCGCCCTATCCCGGAGTGGGCAGGCAATCTGTAGAATCGGAGGCGAGAACAGCGCGCGACACCGGATGTTCGGGAATTTCAGGCGCAGCTGCCTTGATTTGGTTTAGAATTTTGCTGAAAAAATCGGATTTTTTCCAGATTTGCATCCAGCGATTGGCGGTCGTTTTTTTAGCCCAGCCTTCGCCTTGGGGAATAGCTTCCCATTTTGTTTTGGTGCAATGGACATATAGAACCGTATTGACCGTATCTCTCATGTTGGCGCGCGGCTGTCCTCTGCCTCGCTTCTCAGAGGGAGAAGAAAAGAGAGAAGCTAAAAAATCCCATTGGGATTTTGTGAGCTGCCAGCTGGCGTCGGAGTCAGATAGAGGTTTTAAATGGTTCATTTTTTTACTCTAATAAAAAAGGGCGGAAAATATTCCGCCCGTTTACTGTTTTAAAAGTTATGATAATTGGTGTTCGGCCAAGTATTTCATAAAGCCGCCGTAACCGCCACTGGAAGGATCGGTTGCGAAGTTTGCGACCTTAATACACTGGTCATCCGAGTTCGTGATCGCAGCAGATAAAGTTCCCAGCGTTTTAGATTCCTGGGTGACCAGACCTCCCGCCTGTTGGAGCGCGCTCAAAATCCCTTGGAGTGCAGTCGGTGGGGGACTTGGATTTGCGCCTGGAGGTGGATTCAACGAGTTTAAGGCAGTTGCAAGGTCGTCTTTGCTGAAGTTACCACTGTAAAAAATGTCGTACAAAGTATAGGAATTGCCGCTTGGAGCCATCGTCACTTTCTGGCCAAAGAAGTAATCTAAAAAGTTACTATTCCAGCTCTTTGAGTAAGATTCCGTACTTTGTTCTGTGTTAATCAAGGCGCTCGACTGCAAGACATCATTGAAAAGCGTTTCTGCATCCGCTGTCGATATACCGCCTGATGTGCCACCTATCTCTTGGAAGAGATTCGTGATCTTTGTGATGTAATTATTCGTTAATTCCGTTTGGCGATCCGTCGCATTTGCATAGCCGGAGAGCTGGCCTTGGTACTGATTATCCCACGCCATCAAGATGAACAGGGTAATGGCAATCGTCGGGTCCCCTTTATATCGGTTAAGAAGATCCTGCAGCATCGACATCCGGTAGTCTTGGGTGTAGGTATTGAAGTTGAAGTTATCCCAGAAGGAACTTGGCCAGCCGGTGAGGCCGCCGCTGCCAATCAGGTTAGAGATCATTCGGTTTTTTGCGCCTTTAGTTGGATCCCAAACAAATGTTTGAGAATATTGGTTGGCGCCGGTGTTAAAAGTGTACGTCCAGATCAAATCGCCTGACGCGTCCGTGTGGGCTTTCGTAAAATCAGGGAGATATTGCTGGGCGAGGGTAAGTTGATTGACCATCGCTTGGAGATAGGTATCTCCTGGATTTCCAAGCTCATTTAACCACTGAGTAATCCACGCTTGCGCGCCCGCTTGCCCTGTTTGCCCATTGAATCCGGCAAAAAATGCAAGATCCGCGTTGGCCTGGATCAGGTCTCCAATGAGCTTCTTTGCTTGGAGAGTGTCGAGAATGTGTTGAACTCTCGGGTCTTCGAGAAGCCCCGCTGTATTTAAATTCTTGAGATATTGGAGGAATACCTGTCCCTCGGCCATATCGCCTGGATCTCCAGACATAGCTCGGATCAACGCATTCAATTTATCGATGTAGGCAGGAGTATAGTTGTTGGAGCCGGTTGGGACGGAAGGATCGGGAATCGCCGGTGGATTTTGATCGCCGTTTGCAGGAGGAAATTCGCTTCCAATAGATGGGCTAGAGGCAGCTCCTCTACCAGTTGCTGCTACTGCAGGATGGGAGGAAGAGGCGTTCGACGACGCATCATGATGGAGTAAGGCAATCTTATCTGTTTGCGCAAGAGCCGTTGTAAAATAAGCGGCGGTCAAGTTCTGGAGCGCTGCCGATTTTGCTGAATGGGTCGGGTGGGTCTCTTCGCTTTTATAAACAGCAATAGGATTTTGTATTTCTAGTAATTCAATATTTGTTGTTTCCATATTTTTATTTCTTCCGTTTTTTTTATTAATTTAGTTCGGTAAAAAACCGCTTAGGCCTTCCCAATATTCCCAAGGAGATGGGCTTCCGGGCGCCATGCCTGGATACGCTTCAAATTCCGTTAAAAACATATCATAATTGGGAGTGCCTGATGATGCGAGAGGGAGAATAGCTGTCAGCGGATAAGTAGACCCGCGTGGATCGGTAGAGAAATTGTAACTTCCCAGGAAGTTAACCATCAGCCACATGGCAGAAGGGCCTGTGCCTTGTTGCCCCAATATATTTTCTAGTGTTTGTTGCATTGTAATTTTTGATAGAGGGTTGACGATCCCTGCAAAAAGAAACATGCAAATCGCATAACCATCTTGGTTACTGCCTGCAGATGTAGGATCATAGTTGTTTGCTTGCATCCATTGGGTGGCGTCTAGATAGGGGTTTGTCGGGCCGGTAGATGACGATGGCGCTTCCCAAAGGCTTACGATGGAGGCATCTGCGCTGAGCGGGGATTGATTCTTTAAGCAAGAGATCATATTTTCCGCATCGGCAAGAATGGTTGGATCAATGAGCCTCGGTTTAGATACCAGCGCTTCAAGTTTGCTCAGATAGTCAGCAATTTCCTTCGTAATTGACCCATTCGATCCTCCAAGTGCTAAATCTTGTTTGCAGTTCATATAAAGGCTGCACATCTCGCCAATGGCTAAGACAGTAGGGTCTGTTCCTTTATCTGGATCTGCAGCGCTGACTATATTTACTGAACTAGAGCCGCTAATGCCCGATCCTGAACTCAGTTTATTATTCTGGTTCGTAGAAGCTCCGCCTCTCATTTTAGCCATATCCAATAAAATCTGGTTATAGCTGTCCAGCGTATCTTGATTGTTCTGTGAAATTCGGTTAACAATTGAGCTAATGTCTGTCATAAGTTTATCCTACCAGCCACGTTTTAGGGCCTTTTTTAGATTTTTTTAAGGGAATCGTTTCTTTTGTTTTCGGAGCAAACTGCTGCCGAAAAGAATCGAGATCTTTTTTCACGCCGCTCAAATTTTCCCATTCTTCTGCAGAAAAGTTCGTTGCATTTTCAGCAAAAGCAGAAAGCTGTGATGGGTCTAAGCCCATTTTTTCACAGACCGATTCGGCTTGCGTCTGAAGGGATTCTTTCAAGGCGAGAGCTATATTCAGAGCCTCTTCCCGCTCTTTCGGATCATTCGAGTGGATCTTTTCTTGAAGTGTTGAAAAGACCTTCATCGTCTCTTGAATGAGACCCTGTAATTTATCTGGAGTTAAGTTCTGCAGGTCGCTAAAAGTTTCCTGCAAGAGTTTTTCGAATGGAATTGCCATAGATCTATTTCTCCTTATGGTTCCAGTTTATATGAATATTAATTGTTTGTAAAGATATAATTAGGCTGTCATTAAGATGAAAAAGACATTACTAACTGATGCTTAGATGGTTTAGACAATTAACCAGTAATAATAACTTTGAAAAAAATCTTTAAGTGCTTGGTTTGCAGGAAGATAGGGATTGATGTTGATTTAAGTATATAATTAACAATGACTTAGTTACTGACTGTGAGGATGAAAGTCGGTTGAAAATTTACCACAGAGACACAGAGGTCACAGAGGGAAAATTTGAATTCTCTCTGTGCCCTCTGTGCTCTATCTCAGTGTCTCTGTGGTAAATTTTTTAGAGTCTTTTAAGCCGAGCGATCTCGGATCACACGGGGAGCCTTTAGCTCTGTGACCGACTCTTTCTCGATGACGATTTCTTTGATTGTAGGATCTGAAGGGACCTCAAACATCAAATCTCTCAGAATGCTCTCGGCAATCATTCGGAGGGCTCTGGCGCCTGTTCCTGTGTCTTTGGCTTTTTGGGCCATGGCGAGGAGGGCATCTTGAGTGAAGTCCAGTTTGACATTTTCTTCTAGGAAGAGTTGCTGGTACTGCTTAATGACGGCATTTTTTGGCTTCGTCAAAATCTCTACGAGATCTTGGACGGTCAATTCATTGCAGATGGCGATGCTGTTGAAGCGCCCTACGAATTCGGGAATCATTCCAAAGGAGATCAGGTCTTCGGGCTCTACTTTAGAGAGAAGATAGTTGGTTTCCTGGGTGTCGAAGGAGCGTTTGGCTGCTGTATCGAAGCCAATTGTACTTTTGCCAAGACGTTTGGCCACGATCTTATCGAGGTGGACGAAGGCGCCCCCTACGACGAAAAGGATGTTTTGCGTATTGACCTTGATGTATTCCTGGTTGGGATGCTTGCGTCCTCCTTTAGGGGGGACGTTGGCAACGGTTCCTTCGACGATTTTGAGGAGAGCCTGCTGGACTCCTTCGCCGGAGACATCCCGTGTGATCGATACATTGGAGGTTGTTTTCCGGATTTTGTCGATTTCATCGACGTAAATAATCCCATGTTCCGCCTTGGCCACATCGTAGTCGGCGGCTTGCAATAGGCGCAGAATGATGTTTTCTACGTCTTCCCCTACGTAGCCTGCCTCTGTCAACGTCGTAGCATCGGAAATGGCAAAAGGGACATCGAGGATCAGCGCAAGGGTGCGGGCCAGGAGCGTTTTGCCAGATCCTGTGGGACCGATCAGCATGACGTTGGACTTGCTGTATTCAACCTCGGATTGCTTGGAAAGAGAGCGGATCCGCTTATAATGGTTGTAGACGGCGACTGCGATCGTCTTTTTTGCCGACTCTTGGCCGATGATGTATTCATCTAAATGGGCCTTGATCTCTTTCGGCTTGAGAAGCTTCATCTCATAGCTGACCGGTTTTTTCTGAATGATATCGACGCAGAGTGCGACGCATTTATCGCAGATATAGGCGCTCGGCCCAGAAATCAGTTTTTCAACAATGTCTTCCGTTCTCCCGCAAAAGGAGCAGCTGGCGATTTCTGTAGGGGGAGCTTTTTTGGTCATAATAAAGTACTTGCGTTGAGTTCAGGGGTTCTCTGTTCTGCAGCCTTCGCGTTCAGATGGGAGGGCTTTGCGATATGGTCGACAATCCCATATTTCAAGGCAGCCTCTGGATTCATGTAGAAATCCCGCTCCGAATCTTCAATGATTCTTTCAATCGATTGTCCGGTGAAACGGGCCATCAGATTCGATGTGATCTTCTTTAACTCGAGAATTTCTTTAGCCTGGAGTGCGATATCCTCTGAAGTTCCCATCACGCCGCCGTAGGGCTGGTGGATCATAATCCGGCTGTTTGGAAGAGCAAAGCGCTTCCCCTTCGTTCCAGCGGCAAGCAAGATCGCGGCCATTGAGACGGCTTGTCCGATGCAATAGGTATTGATGTCGCATCCCAAAAACTCCATTGTATCGAGAATGGCAAGACCGGATGTGATCTGACCGCCCGCGGAGTTGATGTAAAGGTTTACGTCTTTTTTAGGATCTTCCATTTTAAGGAAGAGAAGTTGCGCGATGACGACATTTGCGACTTGGTCGCCGATCTCGGTTCCAATAAAAATAATACGATCTTTTAGCAGGCGAGAATAGATATCCATTGAACGCTCGCCGCGTCCGGTATCTTCAATGACATAGGGCGTTAAAGACATAGCTTAATTCCTCAAGGTTACTTTTTTCATTTATAGAGGTCTTTAACTGCTTTATCAAGCTTTTTGCTGTCCAATGATGGATTCTTGCGCTTTTGCCAAGATCACCTTTGATAAGGCGAGAGCGTAAACTTCTTTTGGAATCTGTTCGATTTCGACCCTTTGATTGCCATGCGACTGAAGAAGGGTAATGGCCTCGTCTTGGATGTCCTTATGAGTCACAGGAATTTTTGCATCATGGACGATTTGCCGAGAGAGATAGAAAAGGCGTACGGCTTGCGCGGATTCGTTAAATAAATTTTCTTCAAATTTTCTTCTATCTTCTTGGGACATTTTTACCCAATTTGCCTTAAATTTAGGATCTTCCAAGTGCTGTGTCTGGCGATGTTTTTTTTC
>JAZKAZ010000044.1:14855-21428 GCA_040388845.1 Chlamydiota bacterium
TTGTAAGGAAGTCGTTTACCTGCTCGCAGAGTTCGGTATACGCTTTTTCCTCTACCTGCTTGGTGAGGAGGTTGGAAATGGATTCGCGCATTTGAGTTACATCTGCAGCTCCCACCTTCGCCGCAAATTCGTCAGTGAGTTCAGGAAGGGTTGCCTCTTCTACCTTAAGGATGCTTACTCTTACTTTTTTTGGCTTGAATGTCGCCAAATCCTCAGGACTTGCCGTATCATCCGGCTCGCTCAAACCTTCTAAAACATCTCCTGATTTGGCGCTTAAAACTAATTTTTTCATCCAGGAGGCCATTCGCTGAGAAGAAACCTCAAAGCGAACGTGGTGGAAAACTTTTTGAACTGTCTCTCCCTCGATTGTATCGAGATCGATCATGATATAGTCGCCTTCTTGAATGGGGCGGTCCTGAACGAGATTCCACTTGGCATAAAAAAATTGCATTTGACGGACTGCTTCGTCGATCTGTTTTTCCGCAACTTCGGCTCTCTGAATGGGTTTTGGAGAAAAAAGCTTTGGATCGGGAGTTGGGATTTTAGGCTCTGTTTCAAAGGAGAACAGCAATTCGGCGCTCTCTTCAGATTGGCCTTTTAGATCGAATGAAACGGGAGAGTTGTTGTTGAGCACAGGGATGCGCGCAAGTCTTTGGGCCTCTCCAAAAGCGAGATTGGCAAGAGATTTATGCAATTCCCGTTCGATATCGGAAGAAAACCGCTTTGCGATGATCTCTTCTGGAGCATGTCCCTTGCGGAAGCCGGGAACAGAAATTTCTTTACTTACGGCTTTGAGGGCATTTTTTCGGGCTTTTTGAACAAGGCCTTTCGAAGTTTTGACGGTTAGTTCAATCCGGCAACCGGGCAAGCGGTGAACGGTGAGGCGGACCTCTTCATTGGTCAGTTCTTCGAGGGGATGGTCGGTTGCTATCTGGGACACGGGTAGACTCCGAAGGAAAAAGAGTTAGAGAAAAGCGGGTGATGAGGTTCGAACTCACGACCCTCACGTTGGCAACGTGATGCTCTACCACTGAGCTACACCCGCAGTTAAAGGGAGTAAATATAAAGGGTCCCTTTTTTTTGAGCAAGGCTGATTTTTAAGGGGACGATGTGGAGCTCCTCTGAAAAAGGGGTGTGGAGATTATAGGCCTATTTTTTTTCAGCGCAGAGGTGAGGGAAGCCATCATGCTCCCCAAAAAATCAGAAAAGAAAAATCGTATTTTTAGAATTTTTTTTGAGAGTGTGAGAGCCTCTCTCACCTCTGCGTCCTCTCAAGGTTATCTCAATTCTTCCCTCTGCGCTGAAAAAGAAATAGGCCTGGTATCTCCATGTCCGCTTTTTATAGTTACATTTTTAGGTATAATATTTTTTTCATTGCGCCAGTTAAGGAAAATCTGTAAAACCAAGACTTCGGATCAATTTTAGCGCGGGTCAAGCCCTATGTTGAATTTTCGCAAGCTCAGACAAGATTTCTCATCTGCCATCTTAAAAGAGGGGAGGCAGCTCTATGAGAAAAATAAAATTGTCTCTGCGAAAATCATTCGCCTCGACAATGAAGTCATCCGTTTCTGCAGCAAAATTTTGGGCAATTTCGAAAATACGTATGAAAGTGAAATCGAAGTAGATCGTTTTGAGTCGCAAGCGGTCCACACCAATTGCGATTGCCCCAGCAGATACGATTGCCAGCATTTGGCCGCCCTGATTTTCTTTTTGGAAGAAAAAATCGATTTTCTTTTGATCGAATATTCAAAAGAATCTGATATTTCCAAGGATGACCAATTCAATTCAGAGCAAAAGTTAGAGTTGATCGAAGCCATTAAAGAGGCCGAAACCAAAGAAGTCGTCAAACAAGATGCCCGCTACCAAAAGCAGGTGCTCCAGGAATATGTGGCCTCCTCTGAGGTTCTTTCCCATTCTCCTTTTTTCTTGCCGCAAGAAGAGAGCTCGCTTGCCACAGGCGAACTCGCCGTGATCTTCAATCCCCAATCGCTTGCGCAAGGAGAGAAAAAGGGAAAAGTGGAGTTTCAGCTAGCGCTTCGGCTTCCCTTTCGCTCTAAGCCCTTGCAGATTTCGCAGCTCAAAGGATTTCTCGACGCAGTGCGATATGAGGAGCCCTTATTTGTAGGAGGGCGCCGCCTCTTTTTTTCCCTCAGGAGCTTTGATGAATTGGGAGGAGCGCTTCTGCAGTTGATCCTCGATCACAGCCGGGTGCTGGAGAGCTCTCAAAATGAAAAAGCCCAGCGGATTGCTCAAATTGATTCCGATGTATTTGGAACTCTTTTAGCAAGGACGCATGAAATTGCGATGCGCAATGCAGGTCCCAGAGGCTTTAGGGATCTGGACGAAGAGTTTTCCACGCTTCCTTGCCTCTATCTCGGCACGCTAGAGACGCCCCTTCGCTATGCTCCTCATTCTGTCACGCTTCGGATCTACCTTGAATACATTGAACCTCCTGCTGCCAAAATCCTCTTTAAGCCTAAATTGGTGATTAGCGCAACAGATCTGACCATTGAAGATGTGATCCTTTTTGAATGCGCGCAGCCGGGGATGCTTTATCAAGATACCTACTACCGGTTTCCCGCTCATATCAAACGAACGCATCTAGTCAACCTAAATATGCTTAGGGAAATGACGGTTCCGGAGCCTCTCTTTGGGACTTTTGTTGAAAATGCGCTGCCTGAACTCAGGCGTTTTGCAGAAGTGGCAAATGGAGAGACAATTGAGCGGTTCGTCACCCTTCCCTTTGCTGGGAAATTGGGAGTGCGCTGCAATCTTTCTTACTTAGATGGAGAGTTGGAGGCAGCTCTTTTCTTCTCTTACGGAGGCCAAGAAATCCCATCCGTTGCCTCGAAACTGTCCTATGATCATATTAAGACATTTGTCACAGAAGAGGGGATTTTAGCCCGCAATCTAGTCGAAGAGCGTCAGATCGTAGAAGAGCTTTTCCAAGATTTTGTCTTCAATCCTCAAATGGGAACGTTTCTTGCGAAGACGGAGAAAAAAATCGTCGAGTTCATGACGGGCGTCATTCCTCGCAATCAACATCGCGTCCAGTTCGAATGTCCGCAAAACCTACTCGATCAATTCATCTATGACGAGACCACGTTTAAACTCCATCTCGATGCGAGCGATACGGTCGGATATTATGAGATCGATCTCAAAGTCAACGGCGCGCTCAAAGGGGTCAAATTAGAGCTTCTTTGGGAATGCCTCGCAGCAAAGCGCTCCTATCTTGAGCTCGATGCCAATAAGATGCGCGGCAAAGAAACGACGTCCCGCTTTTCGAAAATCCTCGTCTTGGATTTGGAGCGTATTTCCAAGCTTGTACAGCTCTTTGATGAATTGGGCATTAAAAAACTCGATGAGCACAAAGAACAAAAACCGCTTTGGAATCTTGCGACAATCGATCCGAAAGCATTCGAAGGACTGCCTGTAGAATTCAAAATGTCCGATCAGCTTCTCCAAATCCGAAGCCAGATGCTCGGACTCATTTCAATGACTCCGACTCCGATTCCAAAAGAGATCAACGCAGAGCTGAGGCCCTACCAATGGGAAGGCGTCCAGTGGCTGGAAAGACTTCGGCTCATGTATTTAAACGGGATCCTCGCAGACGATATGGGTCTTGGAAAAACACTCCAGGCAATTGCTGCAATTACCCAGAATCACAATAAAAATAAGGGAGCCCGCTCTCTCATTGTCTGCCCAACTTCCCTCCTCTACAACTGGAAAGAAGAACTTCATAAGTTCAATCCAAAACTGAAAGCCATTGTAGTAGACGGAATTCCCAATCAGCGAAAAAAACTGCTGGCAAAAATGGGCGATTTTGATGTGATCATCACCTCCTACACGCTGCTGCAAAAAGACATCGAAACTTACAGCCAGGTTCCATTTTCCTATGCAGTTCTCGATGAGGCGCAGCATATCAAGAACCGAGGCACGCGCAATGCCAAATCGGTCAAAATGATTCAAGGGGCCCACCGCCTGATCTTGACCGGAACTCCGATTGAAAATTCGCTCGATGAACTCTGGAGTTTGATGGATTACCTGATGCCCGGATTTCTCAGTACCTACGATCGTTTTGTCGAAAAATATATCCGCGTCACAGGCGAGCTCCAGCAGCAGAATATCGAATATTTACGCAAGAAAGTCTCTCCATTCATTTTGCGCAGAATGAAGAGCGATGTACTTCACGATCTGCCGCCTGTCTCTGAGATTGTCTACCATTGCCAGCTATCGGACGTGCAGATAGAGCTCTACAAATCGTATGCGGCCTCGGCTCGCGACGAATTGGTGAAACTCGTGCAGCGCGATGGATTTGATAAAGTGCAGATCCATGTGCTTGCGACTCTAACCCGCCTCAAGCAGATTTGCTGTCATCCGGCCATTTTTGCCAAAGAAAAAGCAGAGATGGGCGATTCGGCAAAATACGATATGTTATTGGAGCTTTTACAGACGCTTGTCGAGGCCAATCACAAAACCGTGATCTTTAGCCAATACACCCGAATGCTCCAAATTATGCGGGAAGATTTTGAACAGCGCGGGATCCCATTTTCCTATCTCGATGGCAGCAGCAAAAACCGGCTAGATATCGTAAAAGAATTCAATGAAAACAAAAAAATTCCGGTCTTTCTCGTCTCTCTCAAGGCGGGCGGCACAGGACTCAATATCACGGGCGCAGATACAGTCATTCACTACGACATGTGGTGGAATCCAGCTGTAGAAAATCAGGCGACCGACAGAGTCCACCGAATCGGCCAGAAAAATTCAGTCTCCTCTTACAAACTCATTACGTTGAATACAATTGAAGAGAAGATTGTCGAGATGCAAAAACGAAAAAAAGGATTGGTCAAGAAAGTAGTGAGCTGCGATGATGAAGCCATTGCGAAATTGACCTGGGAAGATGTGCTTGAACTTTTACAAACCTAGATGATTTGAGTTTATGGACCAGTCGAAGACCGATCGTTTTCTCAAACAGTTTGCCCAAACGAGAGCGCTTCTCAGGAAGAGATTGCATCGTTTTTCCGGGATGTTTTCAAACGATATTGGAATTGACCTTGGGACGGCAAACACACTCATTTATGTGCGCGGCAAAGGAATTGTCTTGGCCGAACCCTCTGTGGTGGCAGTCGATTCTCTGACGAATGAAGTGTTGGCAGTCGGCCATAAAGCCAAATCCATGCTTGGAAAAACTCCGCGTAAAATCCATGCTGTACGCCCTATGAAAGACGGCGTGATTGCCGATTTTGAAATTGCAGAGGGGATGATCCGAGCGCTTCTCAAACGAGTCACTCCTACCCGCAGTCTTTTCCGCCCCCGCATCCTCATTGCAGTTCCGTCCGGCATCACCGGCGTTGAAAAAAGAGCCGTAGAAGACTCTGCGCTCCATGCCGGCGCCCAAGAGGTCATTTTGATTGAAGAGCCCATGGCTGCTGCCATCGGCGTCGATTTGCCCGTCCACGAGCCCTCTGGCAATATGATCATCGATATCGGCGGCGGTACGACGGAAATTGCCATCATTTCGCTCGGCGGCATTGTTGAATCGCGCTCGCTTCGGATTGCGGGCGATGAGTTCGACGATTGCATCATGAATTATATGCGCAGAACCTACAACTTGATGATCGGGCCGAGAACCGCAGAAGAAATCAAAATGACCATCGGTTCTGCCTATCCTCTTGGCAATAATGAACTCGAAATGGAAGTGCGCGGTAGAGACCAGGTGGCAGGGCTTCCTATCACAAAACGGATCAACTCCGTTGAAATCCGAGAGTGCCTGGCCGAGCCGATCCAGCAAATCATCGAAAGCGTCAAACTCACCCTTGAAAAATGCCCTCCCGAGCTCGCAGCTGACTTAGTTGAGCGCGGCATGGTGCTTGCCGGCGGCGGCGCCCTCATGAAAGGACTCGATAAAGCGCTCATCAAAGAAACGGGCCTTCCTGTCTTCGTTGCTCCCAATCCGCTTCTCGCGGTCTGTCTCGGTACCGGCAAAGCGCTCGAGTATCTCGACAAATTCAAGAAAAGAAAGCCTCTTTAAACGGGCAGCTCAGCGCAATCTCGGTCCAACAGGTCCGGGTCAAGCGAGCTCTCTGTCCATTCGCGGCAAGGAACTTGGCCAGCCCCTTTACCGGAGCGGAGAAACTCCTTCCTTGCAGGAAGGAGTTCTTCAATCGTTCCCTGATTCCGTAACTACCTGATTATCAAAGCTTCTCTTCTGAAAAAGTTTATTGATATTTATTATAATAAAATGTATAATTTATGTTAAAAAACAGAGGTTAATGTGAGTTTTGTAATAGATAGATATAATGATTATCATTTTCATAGTGTAGGTAATTCGGAAGCAGATAGGATTGTTTTTGACCTCGTAAAGGGGGCCGATTCGGTAGAAAAGGTAAATAAATTTCTTGCTAATAAAAAAATATTTCAGAGGTCTGAATTGGTTGCGAAACTTAATAATAATACCTATGTATTCATAGAATCTGGACCTGAATATAAATATGAATATGAATATGGTTTTAGTTTAGTTGGTGAAGTTGGCAGGACATGTTCATTAATGATTTCTCTTTCAGTTCGAGGTGT
>JAZKAZ010000044.1:21438-27050 GCA_040388845.1 Chlamydiota bacterium
GGAACACAACCAAAGGGGAAATTTTTGGAATTGGTCAAGCAAAAAGAAATCGATGATCCCACAGCTCAAATCGGAATAGTTCGGGGCGATCAATGCATAATCTGGCAAACAAAGTTTGATCGCATAGAAACGATCGCAATTCAGTGTCTTTTGTGTAAAAATTTAGAAATGAGAAAAGTTCTCTGTAATTATCTAAATCTAGGTGTGGAGTTTCACCTCATACACCGGGAAACATCGCTGCCGCGAGAATTAGTGAATCTGATTGTCGAGTACATGGAGGGAGATTCAAAGGGCATAGAATATCCCTATTCTGTGATCGAAGAGTACATAGGAAGTAAATAGGTCTCTCTGACAGGGCGTCGCTCTGTACCCCACCAAAGGACTATCGTCCTTATGGAATCCTGTAATTTTAAAGAAGTTCAGCGAAGGACAGTTTTCTGACGGGATTCAGGGGATTCCTATCTCGGCCCCGCTTTACCGATCCTCACTATACATTTTTGTGCTGCATCGAGTATATTTTTCTCATGCAGTACAATGTTCCCATTCACCAATGGACGTCTCACTTACATTTAATCCAATGGATTGAAGAGATCTCATCTCTGTGCCAGCCATCCCGCATCCACCTCTGCGATGGATCCCAAGAAGAATTCGATCGCATCTCTGCCGCAATGACGGCGGCGGGCGCCCTAACTCCTCTCAATTCCCAAAAACGGCCCAATAGCTTCTGGTGCCATTCCCATCCCGATGATGTGGCGCGTGTGGAAGAGTGCACATTTATCTGCTCGCATGAAAAAAAAGAGACAGGGCCTACAAATAATTGGCGCGATCCAAAAGAGATGCGCGAGCACTTGCAATCCCTTTTTAAAGGGTGCATGGCTGGCCGCACCATGTATGTCATTCCCTATTGCATGGGTCCGCTTGGTTCAAAACATTCTCGAATCGGCTTTGAGATCACCGATTCGCCCTACGTGGTTTTAAATATGAAGATCATGACCCGGATGGGACGGCAGGCTCTTCAGCAATTAGGCTCTGACGGAGAATTTGTGCCCGGTGTCCATTCTGTAGGGGTCCCTCTTAAGCCAGATCAAAAAGATGTCCGCTGGCCCTGCAATCCGGCGCACCGCGTCATTGCCCATTTCCCTGAGGCGCGGGCGATTTGGTCCTTTGGCAGCGGCTACGGCGGCAATGCCCTTTTGGGAAAGAAGTGTTTTGCTTTGCGCATTGCATCGAGTATGGGTCGAAAAGAAGGGTGGCTGGCAGAGCACATGCTGATCTTGGGGATCACCAATCCGCGAGGGGAAAAAAAGTATATCGCAGCAGCTTTCCCGAGCGCTTGCGGCAAGACAAACCTTGCCATGCTCAGTCCCACTCTGCCTGGATGGAAAATCGAATGCGTGGGCGACGATATCGCTTGGATGCAGTTGGGTGCAGACGGAAGGCTTTATGCTGTGAATCCTGAAGCAGGTTATTTTGGCGTGGCAACAGGCACATCCTTCAAGACCAATCCAAATGCCATGCGCACAATTGCACACGATACCATTTTCACAAATGTCGCACTCACGCCTGAAAAGGATGTTTGGTGGGAGGGGATAAATGGAGAGATGCCACCTGGCACAATTTCTTGGCTAGGAGAGCCCTGGGATCCCGCCTCGGGAAAACCTGCCGCCCACCCCAATTCCCGTTTTACTGTTTCTGCCAAACAATGCCCCATTTACGACAAAGAGGCAGAAAACCCCCAAGGCGTACCGATCTCTGCGATTATTTTTGGGGGCAGAAGAAGTTCTGTGATCCCTTTAGTTTTTGAGGCATTTAATTGGCAGCACGGCACTTTTCTTGGCGCTAGCGTCTCCTCCGAGACCACCGCCGCAGCAAAAGGAGATGTGGGAAAATTGCGCCATGATCCCTTTGCTATGCTTCCCTTTTGCGGATACAATATGGGAGATTATTTTGCCCACTGGCTCTCAATCGGAGGCAAATCCACACCCGAAAAACTTCCTCGCATCTATTATGTAAATTGGTTTCGCAAAGATGCAGACGGATCTTTTCTTTGGCCTGGATTTGGAGAAAATTCCCGCGTCCTGAAATGGATTTTCGAGAGAGTCTCTAACGAGGGGGCAGCAGAGCGCACTCCTATTGGATATGTCCCAAAAACGCTCGATTTAGAGGGTCTTGCGCTTTCGCAACAAAAACTCCAAGCTCTCTTGGAAGTAGATCTGCCGGCATGGCGCAAAGAGGCTTCCGAGCTTTCCGATTATTTCAAACTGTTTGGAGATTCGATGCCAACGCCCCTTTTAGATGAGTTGAGTCACTTGCGCAGCAGGTTAGGTGTTTAGCTCTTTCGTAAAAGCAAAAAAATGATTACCATATTCTGTTTTTTAAAAACGGGTAATCGATGTCCATAATTCAACCAATTCCATTTAGCGCACGTTCAATTCAGCCAGCGGCGCCTCTTCCGACCCCTCAGATGGGACCCACACTCCAAACTGCTTTTCAGAATACGCCTCGAAACGGCAATTCTCCTTTGCGGCTACTTGCTTGCAAACTTAAAATATGGATCGCGTCCATCTCCACATTTATTATGAAAATTTTTGAAGCAGTGAAACGAGCACTTGGGATTGCGAGCCAAAAACAAGTGGAGCAAACCCAAGAAGCCAATGAGGCTTTAAAAATACAAATGAGAGCGCTTGAGGAGCGCGCGCAGCTACTCGCTCGAGAAAAAGAAGAAGCTGTCTTTCTTAAAAATCAAGCGCTTGAAGAGAAGAAGTTCGTTCAGCAACAGGCAGAAGCTCACCTCGTTTTAGTGAGAGATCCGCTCCTTTTGCAAAATGAGCAAAGATTGCAGCAGATCCATGAGATCCGAGTAGAAAAAAATCTCCTTGAGCAAAAGCTGGATCGTATACAGCAATTGGAAAGGCTTGCAAGGCAAGAAAATGAAGTGATTGTCCGGCAGAGAGAACATCTACAGAGTCAAATTCACCGTTTCGTGGAAGAAAAAAGCGAAAGAGAAGTGCAATTTAATCGCCTAGAACAGGAAAAAAATAACGCAGAAATACGCACGTCTCAGTTTTCTAAGCAAATATTGGAGATGGCTTTGGAAAGCGGAAAGAATGACCAAATAGCAGAGGAGCGAGAGAAAGAATACGATTTGCAGCTGTTGGAAGTACAAGAAATAAAGCAAAAGCTCGAGCGGCGAACGAATGATTTATACATCCTTGTGGATGAGATGATGAGGACAAATCAGCTCCTAGCAGTGAGTCGAGATGAAGCGGTAGAGGAAAATGAAGAGGGGCGCCTCCAAGAGAAAGAGCACATAAACAATCTGAAGTGGGCTTATGGAAAATTGAAGGAAATCCACGCAGTCTCTTCCGATATGGAACAGGGAAGAAGTCCATCATCAGATGGTTCCGAGATTCCAAGTGAAAGCGAAGAAGAAACCATCACCTTCAATTCCTCTGAACCCCCAGAATGATAAAGTATTCATTTGACATAAATAAATAATTTATTAAAATATCGCCTTCTTAAAAAGGAGGCAGATATGTTCGAAGCGATTCCCGCAGTTGGTTTCCCGCAGCCGGGAACCCAACAATTAGGAGTGCATTCAGGAGTGCAACTCGCATCCTATCCTTGGCCGCCCCCACCCTTTGCCCGAGTGACGAAAGCTGCAGGCTCTATTTTTGCTCAAGCTAAAGAAACTATTGCACGAGTCTGGGATGTCACCGTACGAACTTTTCAAGCGGCTGGAGATTCAATCAGTTTTATCTTTTTTCGCATTCTAGAAGTGGTCCGACCTGTATTGGGGCCTAAAGTAGAAGTGATCTGGGTGCGCATTACCAATGTATGGCAGCGGATGAAGGCCAATTGGCAGCAGCAGGAGATGATTCGAGAAAATGAGGCTTTAAAAAATCAGAATCAGGACCTCCAGGGGCGCTTTCAACACCTTGCGCGCAACCAGGCAAATTTAGCGGCACAAAACGCTCAAATCCTCCAAGCCAATGCCCACCTAGCCCAGCACCAGGCCGAAGCGCTTTACTTCAAACACGAAAACCAAATTCTCATCCAAAGCCAGGAGCTTCTCTTAAGAGAAAAGAGGGGAATCGAGCAGCTGCACAATGAGGTCATCGAAGAAAATGAACTCCTCCGCCAGGCAAAAATGCTTCTCGAACAAAATAACGGAGCGCAAATCCATGAGCTCAATCTCATCGAACAGCAAAGAGTTCTTGCAGATGAGAGCCGCAATCTGGTTATCCAAGAAAAAGAGCTCATAGCTGCGGACCGAGATCGCTTAGGGCTCGACAATAAAAAATTGTTTCAAGATCACACCAAGGCCTTAATTGCCCGCGACCAGGCACTGCTTGCAAAACAAGAGGCAGATCAAGCCCTGCCTCAAATCCGAGGTCAGCTTAAAGCTCTCCAATCTCAACTTGACCTTGTACAGACGATCCAAAGCCGAGATCAGATTCTAACGCGCATTGCCGACGCTGCAGAGGCTCTAAAGCCGCCTCAAAAAGGGATACACAGAACAGAATTGAATCATGACATAGAAGTATTGCTTCCCCAATTGAATGCTCAGAAGGTGGCAGTGGTGAACGCATTGGGCGCAGTTGCAGAAACGCTTCCCGAAAATTGCCGCTATCCAGCGGACAGTCTGGTTAAAATTTTAAAAGAAGAAGGGAATGTGTTGGAGCGAAGCTGCCGAGCGATCGAACTCCATTCGAATACTAACTTACAAAATCTACAACTCCTTCCTACCTCCTTAGGAGGATATTTCAAGTTGCTAAGTCAAACCCCCAAAGCAAGAGGCCTCTATGACGCGTAATGTTTTATCAGTTGTCGCCAACCCTCCGGTTCCAAATCTCGAAAACGCATTGGTTCCTGTAGGCAATCTTGGAGGCAGAGAGGTTGCAGTTCAACAATCGAATCAAATACCGGAGGTTCCAGAAGGGGTTGTCCAGTACTTTCGCGAAATGACGGAGCTCATGATGAGGCAATACCAGCAAGAGCGGAATATTTTAGTCGGACGGATTACCCAAATGGAGAGCGACTTAAAGAAAGAAAGGGAAGAAAGAGTGGCTGATCACGGTCAAAACATCAATTTGCAACTCGAGAACGGCCAAAAAACAAGGCAGTTAGAACGGCAGCTGGAACTAGAGCAGGAACAGAGAACGACCCTTGCAAAGCGGGTTCATGAAGAAGAACAAAACACCCAAAGGATTACACAGCAATTACAAGCAGAAACGCAGCAGCGCACACTTCTGACTCAGCAAGTCGAAATAGAACGAAACGAAAGAGGGATTCTCGCAGAGCAAGTCACCCTCAATAAGCAGCAAAAAAATATCCTCCAGAGACAAGTCCAACTCCAAGTCCGGCAAGTGCACAATCTCGTAGCGCAGGTCAATGGAGAAAAAGGGCAGAGAGAAATACTCCAAGCCCAAGTCGCGCTCAACGGACATCAAATCCAAGGATTAGTGCAGCAAGTGGCCCAAGTCAAGCAACAGAAGGATACTCAATTAGCTGTGCAAGCCCAGCAGGCAGCCCTGCAGCTCAAAGGGGAAAGAGAGGCGCGCCTCAAAGTTCTTCAGATGCAACTCACACAAACAACGAAGGACAAAAAT
>JAZKAZ010000044.1:27060-32272 GCA_040388845.1 Chlamydiota bacterium
CCAGAATCCGAGGCAGCCGGGAGAGCTGAGGGAAATGAGCAAATGAAGGACTACGGCACCTTGATTGCAGTGAGCGAGGGAGTGGGGCTCATTTTCGGACCAGTAGGAGCCATTGTCGGCGGCCTCAGCGCAACGGCGCTCGGCGGAGCATTGCACTATCTTCCCAAAGTAGGCGAACTAGACAATAAGGAAACTCAGCTCAAAACAGAAATCGATGGACTCCAGCGGCTTATTATTTAAAGAGCGGGAAATCCCGCTCTTTCTTCAAGAATTATTTCGCAAATGAGAGTCTCTGCTGAATGATATCGCAGAGCGCCTGACGACATTTCGAGGCCAGATATTTTGATTTTTGTGGCTTTTGGAATCCCCATCCCCAGCTTTCTGATTTTTGAGTATGAGACCACTCGATGAGCTGTCGGTAGAATTCTTCAACGTCGCTGAGTTCCTCTTCAGTAAACTCCCCGCTGTCGACAATGACTTTTAGCGAGGCTTGAACGACTTGTTCAATATCTAAAACGATTCCGAAATCTCTTTTTACATTGGCTAAGAGCGCATGGAAGAACTCAAAGGCTTCTTCTTCATCGAGATCGCATAATTGATCCAAGAATTCTTCGGACAAGAGCTGAGGCCGATTGAGTTTTGGAGACTCGGGCAATTCATTCGCAGTCAGAGAACTGCAGCAGAATGCGAGAGCGAGTGCGTAACTGATTTTTTTCATATTTACCTCTGGTTGGTGTGTCTTAAAAAAATGATGCTTCCGAGAGCTATAAGCCCTATTGAGAACTGATACTTTTAAGCCATATCTGAAATTTTTGAAACGTTTTTTTATTACTTGGAGTATTATCTACTCCTTGAAAATGAAGGCTATCTAGGGTTTACAGAAGGAGATCGTGTTAGTATAAGCAAGGATAATTTAAGATTGGCATGCAGTAAAATGATGGTTTCTTTAATCTATTTAGCGGAATTGAGGCCTAGCGTTTAGAAATTTTTTTAGTTTAAAAAATATTTTGTAAGGCAGTAGAGAAATTAACAGAATCATGACAAAAATTGTAGAAGTACACGAAACCAAACCGGAACAATTTAATTCCCAAGTAGAAATATCTGCCTGCTATCTCGAGGCAGGTGACAAGTTATTGCTCCTACAGAATGCATCAACGGATTTAGAACCGGGCACATGGGGAGTTCCAGCAGGAAAATTGGAAAAAAACGAAACCCCATTCCAGGGAGCTATTCGCGAACTCTTTGAGGAAACTTCAATTTCTATTGACCCATCAAAAGTGCAGCAGATAGGATCTCTTTACATCAGGAAACCAGAAATCGACTATGTCTATCACTTATTTCGCATCAAGATGGATGCAAGACAAGAAGTCCGATTATCTCCTGAGCATCAAAGCTATCGTTGGGTTAGCGCAAAAGAAATAGAAACTTTACCACTTATGACAGGCGCGAAAGAAGCTTATGCCAAATACCAGATCCTCTCTGCCAAAAAGCGAGAAGGCGCGAGCGTCAATGCCTACCTAATCTTAAAGCAGCAAGGCAATGTTTTATTGCACTTGAGAAAAAATACAGGCTATTGCGATGGAATGTGGAGTTTAGTCGCAGGGCATGTAGAAAACAGTGAATCTGCCACAGAAGGGATGATCCGGGAGGCCTATGAGGAAATTGGAATTCAAATTCGTCTCTCTCAACTCAAAGTTGTCCACATCATGCACCGGAAAACAAACCGGCTGAATGTCGACGTCTTTTTCGAATGCACTGCGTGGGAAGGAACGATCAGTAACCGCGAACCGGATAAATGCGAGCGCATTGAGTTTTTCCCAATGAATGCACTGCCATTGAATACAGTAGATTATAATATTTTCGCTGTAAAGGCTGCTTTAAGAGGGGAGTTCTATTCAGAACTCGGGTGGGAACAGTGATTTTAAAGAAAGAATTTTATTTCATACGGCATGGGCAAATAGATTATAATATCCATCAACCCAAAGTAGATGTTCCGTCCGATACTCCATTGAATGCAACGGGCCGCAGTCAAGCTATCCATGTCGAACCAATCATTGCTTCTTTGCCAATTAAGACTGTTTGTTCAAGCCCTTTTAAGCGAGCTCAAGAAACCAAGGAACTCATTACTGCCGGGCTTTTGGCAAATCACAGCGAGATCTCCGATCTTGGCGAATGCACGGGGGCAATATGGAGAGAAATGACTGCGCTCGGAGCCTCCGCCCATTTGCGAGCAGAAGATCCCGTGCTTAAGTTTATGCAACAAGTCCTCAGAGGAGTCAATCAGGCTCTTGCCAAAGAAGGTCCTGTATTGATCGTTGCCCATGGCGGCGTCCATTGGGCTATCTGCTGCTTTTTAGAAGCGGAGTGTGAGTGGGCCATTGACAATTGCGTACCTGTCCATTTTTCAATAGGGGATCACGGGAAATGGGTCGTAAAAAAGCTCGTATGAGCTTCACCTTCAAAGAATTTTCGTGTCGCTATTGGCCTGTATGTACATTCGTTAACATGTGCTGAGTGTCTACCATTCGGAGATCTGTCCAATTAAAACACGAGTATTTAACAGTAAAGGGAATCCGATAGTTATGCTTAAAATAAATACAATCATTTTTTGTCTGTTATCTTTTTCTGGATGTCAGCCACCTAGAGATTATACGACTCATGTAGAGTATACCGAGGAGCATAAATGGGATCGCGAAAAAGGGTTGATTAGGAATTCTAAAGCTTTCTGGACGATGGAGTGGAACAACAAAAAATAAGATTTTTTTTGGGATGTCTAAGTGGAAAACTTCCTTGAAGTTCTTTTTTTCTTGAATCATGGGATCATCGAAGTGAATGCAATGACTCTAATTACAGGGATGGAATCAATCAGCTCCTCAAGGCGAATGGGAGATGCAGTCGTAAAATAAAAATAACATTTGCTTTTTATAAAGAAAAATATTTAGAATTTTGACCTTTAAAAAGGAGGTCTTTATGACTATCGGACTTGATTCACTTGATAGATTTGATGCATATTCTGAATGTCGTTTTTTCAATGAGTTTTGGAACCCTGAAAGTGCTCTTCATGAAGCAATATTTACTAGTGGGGAGGCTCGTCGATTCTCTAAATCAGCGGTTGTGATCCGAAATTCTGCAATGATCGATGAGAGAATAGAAAAGATTTTTGCGAATAATGGGGCTACGAGAAAGCCGTATGATGTTGTTGCTGCAGGAGGAAGCGTCGGCGGTAAAATAACGGTAGAGTTTGGAGGACCCAATGGAGTTGAATACAGTACATCTATTACAGCGGAAGCTCATGATGATAGGGGAAATTCCCTCGAATTTACGATAGAAAAAAAGAATGATGGTCCCACGACCGTAGAAATTTATGGAGACCATAAAGTGGATGATAAAAAGGGAAAATGACTTTAAAAAATCTGATATGTTTTCTTCTTGTGGTTTCAATTTTTTCTTGTTTTTGGATTGCAAAGGTTTTCCGAGGGAGATCTCCAGAACTAAAGTTAAAAACTGAAAATCTGGAGTTTTTTGTGACTGTTCCTATCTCTGGATTCACATCTTCGGAGATCCCTTGTTTGAATGTCGAAATTGGCAATAAAAGTTTCGTTGCAGAGCTTGACCTAGGATTTACTGGTTGTGTGGCAGTAGAGAGTAAGCTTTTACAGGAAATAGAGGAGAAATCTTTTGTATCAACGAATTCGATATATGGCTGGAGAGGCAAGGAATATCGGGAAGATGTCTATAAAATACCTAAAATAAAGATCGGGAAAATTACATTTCACGATCTTTTTTTGAATGAACAAAATCCAAAATTTCTCGCAGATACCACGATTCAAGGGCATGAGTTAAGTCAAGCACAGGGGATTGTGGGATTGAAGCTATTCAAAAAGTCCAATTTATTCTTGGACTTAGGACATTCAAAAGTGCTTTTTTGTGACAGTATTGAGACGTTAAAAAAGCGGGGATATCCAATGGATAGCTTCGTTAAAGTTCCTTTTTTTTTGAATCATGGGATCATCGAAGTGAATGCAATGACTCCCAACGGGCCGTTGCGTTGTTTTTTGGATACGGGATTTACATTGAATGTTTTGAATACAGAAGGTGGACAGGGAGAATCAGTAGAGCAACCAACTTTAAATCTAGAACGGGTTTCAAAAATTTCTCCATTCCAGATTGGAGGAAAAGACTTTGGTGAGATTGCTTTCTATTATCTTGAAATCAGGTTGCCTATTGCAACAGAAGCGATTCTTGGCATGGAATTTTTTATAAAGCATCAGGTGTTTATTGATTTTGCAGCTGGACAGATTTACTTTGCTCCTATAGGGGAATTTTCAGAAATACAAGCCCGTGCGCAGTGAAGTCGGAAGTCTTGTAGTCAGTAGTTAATCCTCTAATCTAGATGTGATCTTGAAATTCTTTCGACGCGTTCATCTCGTCAGAAGCTGATTTTATGCCACCAAAAAATTATTATTCGATATAAAGGGCCTAAAGAGGTCTGAAAATGTTTATCAAAGCGTTGCCTATTGTCACTTTGCAGGACGTTTTAGATGCTTAAACCCCACTTAAAAAAAGAGCAGCTGCATGTAGTTTTAGCAGTCACCTTTGGAAATATTTTAGAATGGTTCGAAATATATTTATATATTTATTGGGCCCCTGTTCTCGCAGAAATTTTCTTTAGTCTCGGATCTTCTGTATCCAATTTATTTAGTGTTTTTGTAATTTTTGGCGCAGGTTTTTTAGCTCGCCCCCTAGGAGCTATTCTTTTCGGACGCTATGGGGATCAAATGGGCAGGAAAAAGTCATTTACATTGTCGATTATTTTTATGACTATTCCTACTGCTTTAATAGGAATCCTTCCTACATATGAACAAATAGGAATATATGCTCCTATTTTATTGTGCATAATGCGATTGGCACAGTCCATTCCTGCAGCGGGAGAGGCTCCAGGTGCTTTTTGCTATTTATATGAAAATGCTGATGAAGAAAACAAAAAATTTATGACTAGCTGGGGTGCATTCGGCAATCAAATAGGAGCTATTTTAGCCGTAATTGAATGCTTTCTAATGGAACAATTTATGTCGCATCAGTTTTTAGTATCATGGGGATGGCGGATTTCATTTTTGACGGGTGGATTAATTGGATTGCTTGGCATTTATTTGCGGCATAAATTACATGAGACGATTTTGTTTTCGAAATTGCAGGTAAATCATAAGGTAAA
>JAZKAZ010000044.1:32282-32589 GCA_040388845.1 Chlamydiota bacterium
CATAAAAAAGATGTTGCAATGGGGACAGCATTTGGAGTTCTAAATGCAGCAACTTTTTACTTAATAGCCTCTTATATACCTACTTATTTTAATAATATGCTCGGGTTAAACTCCTATCAAAACACGCTAGTTACTCTGTTTATTTTGGTTGTTATAACTATTTTGCTGCCGTTTTTTGGTGTGTTAGGTGATAACTTTAAAAACAAGCCACTTCTTGTATCATCCAGTTTGTTAATAATTTTGTTGCTGATTCCTTTATATTATTCTATTAATCATTCGAATGTGTTTTTTATTGCCGCAATTGGTT
>JAZKAZ010000045.1:0-7490 GCA_040388845.1 Chlamydiota bacterium
TATGTAATTTTGATTCAATGGATTCATGGCGGATGTATTGAGCGCAGGGTGAAAGCCTGCGTTGAAAGCCGACGAAAAGATTTGCCAAAGAATGAGAGCATCGGTGGGTGTGGCGCCTCCCGTCATCGTCGGCGCTGGAACGTAATCGGCGATCGCCCCTGTGAAAAAGGCTTGCGCTGAAGTGGGTCTCGGGAATGTGATGGTTCCGGGAAAGGAAGTGCTGTCTGAGTTGATCGTGAAGATAAAATCCCCTGCGGAATTTACAGTCCCAGTAGCCGTGCCTGCGGGAGAGGGACTTAAGGTGAGTCCGACTGTGAGAGGCGTGTTATGAGCAGTCTGATAAAAAGCATTATTGGTCAAATTGCTCCAAACAGTGTCTAGCCACTGGCATAGACTCCAAGGGTTGTTTTGTAGGTAAGTCCTGGGAAATACAATGTCTGCGGGCGTTGTTTGTTTGATCGCTGCATTGGAGGCGTTCAATCTTAAACGAGTGGTGTCTCCGTTCGGAGAAGTATAGGAGCAAGGAAGGTTTGCCCATGTATTGGCCCCATTTCCGGGGATCGTAGTCAGGTTGGTCCCATATGTGTTGAACACGGTTTCTCTTGGAGTTGTAGGAGAAATCCCTGCATAAGCTGTAGTGGGTCCTAGAGGCGCAACTTGGCTATCGTAGTTCACGTAGAGCGAGAGCGGTAAGCCGTAGAAATCGACCATCGTCGCATTGATGGTGAGCTCAAAGGCGGTGCCCATTTCGAAAGGGACATCGTCGACCGTAAATTCCAACTTATCAAACAACAAATAGTAAGAGGGATTTTGCCTGTCATATACATTGTCGAGCTGTTGGAGCTGTCCTGTTGAAGTAATCCACCAGTCGAGAGGAGTTCCCACCGAAAAGTACATTCTTGAAGCGGACATGGTCGTTTGTTGAGGGAGATAAAATACGTAATATCCGCCTCCCAGACTCTCTATTTCAAATAGGTTTTTCGTGTAATGAGAGAGGAAATAGCTCTCTTGCGTGCTCGGGGACGGGACGGGTGTGACGGGTGTTCCGAAGAAGTGGCTGCCCATTTGTGTGATCTGGAGGACTTGAGTGAAATTATTCACAGTCGTAACAAAGAACACCGCATCATCATTGAGCGTTTGGCTGCCATTGTAGATAACGACGGGCGTATATCCCGCAATCTGGGTTGGAGTGGGAGGTCCAGGCGGTGGTGGCGGTGGTGGCGGAGGAGGTGGTGGCGGCGGAGGCGGAGGGGGAGGAGGTGGTGGCGGCGGAGGGGGTGGTGGATGGCCTCCGCAAGTAGGATCGCCGGCAATTAAATTTTGATTCAAAACGACAGGTTCTTGCCCAGGCGAAGGAGGAAAATTGGGAAGAATATAGGTGCGCGCATAACAAGGGGGATTGGGAGATGGTGGGGCGACATAACCAAACGCATCGATTAAGCTTGGAATATTGGCAAAATCCCAAACAATGAGCACGGTCTTTTCGTTGCAAAGAGGATTGGAGAGAATGAAGCTGACGAGTTCTGTCAGTTTACTCGGCATCCGGGTATGAATGGGCTCTTTCAAAGATCCAGAAGTGGGTGTGATGGTCAAAATAGCGGCAGAGCCTGGAACGTCTGGGGAGGGTTGAGCGCTTACGATGAGATCGGGAACCGGATAGCCGTCAGACGGAAGGGTTTGAGAAAAATAACTGGGGAGAAGATCTGCTCGATCATATCCCGTTTGAGTTAGGCCGTAAGAGGAGGTCGGCTCCGCGTAGCTAACAATGTCCACTTCTCGAGGGGTGGCGAAAAGGACAAGGTTGATCGATGCCAAGCAGGCGGACAGGAAGAGTCTGTATTTCATGATTTCTCTTGATTGAATTTAAAAATAGGCGCCAACGGAGGCATGAATTCCGTACAAAGTTAATGTCTTTCCTTGTCCTGGCAAAGAAAATTGGGAGCCATGGACAAATTCGTATGCTTGAGTAAAAAACAGGTAGTCAAAGCCGAGATCCAACTCGAGAGATTTCACCCGAGCGGATCTTTCACTAAATTTTTTGGTAAGTTTAAGTCCAACTGCAAAATTGGCATTCCAGCTCCCCTTAAAAACATCTCTTTTTAAAGAGGCTCTGGTTGTAGATAAAAAAACCTCTCTTTGTGTTACATCAAACCAGCTTGCCAAGTAGGAAACGGAGGCTTTCCCATACAAGGAAAAGATCTCTCCCAGAATGAATTTCGGAGTGAGGCCAACGAGGGGTCCAATTCCATAGAAGTCGCTCTTCATTCGGACTACATCGGATCCAGCGTTATAGGTGGCTCCGTCGTAGGCTGCGCGGATCTTTTCGGTGATCCAGACATCTCTCAAGGCAATAAAAGGGATAAGGGTAAACCATGAATTGGTTTTCCATTCATAAACGGCTGCCGCATCGAGGATCGCTGTAGAGAGAGTCCATTTCACTTTCGCAGAGGTGACATAATCGCTTGGCAAAGTATCGGGGGCGATTGAGAGAGTGGGAAATATCCCATCGTTTCCCGATGTGGACTTATGTCCGCTCGCTTTCCCCCAGTAGTAGAGGAAGGAAAGATCGAGAGACCAAAAGGAGCGATTGAATCCATAGCTGGCGGCTAATTCAAAACCAGGTCTCCATTCAAACTCTGGCTTTACAAGTGAGGAGCGAGTGAAATCACTGGTTGTAAGAGCAGATTGGGAATGGTTTGTAAAAGCCAAGCCGTTTTGTTTTGCAAACCAATAAAGAAATCCGCCCCGTAAACTGCCGCGACTGACGGGAAACTGCTCGCAAGTCTCGGGAGGCGGGGGAAGGCATTCAGGCTCCGGACATGTTTGCCAACTGGAAGGATCGGTATCTGCAAGGAGGACTTCAGGCTCAGCAGACAAGTGGCTTATCCATGCAAACGAAAATACGATCAATGGTACCAGATACTTGCTAACCACTTAAATCTCCCCATATGAAGAATTTTGGATTGTGAATTAATTTTTTTAATCTGTCAAACTGATTTTTACAAAAATAAATAGTCACGAAACTGTTGACTATGCTATCCCCATAGGTCAGTCAAAAATGGCGCCAAAAAATTTTATGCAGATTGTTTTTTTGATTCTCTTGATTTTCTCTCCTTTCCAATCCCTTTTTTCAGAAATAAAAATAAATTCTGGCCAAGGAGTCAGCGGCATTCCCGCTGTTTTGCATGTCATAGATACGGGAGAGATGTTTACTTCAACGGAAAGAGTAGACGCGCTCAAATCATGGAGAGAGGCGCATCCTAAGTGGACGATTAAATTTTGGACTTTTTTCCCCAAGCAAGTCTTACCTATAAAAGGGATGCAGGAAGGCATACTAGAGAGAACTCTATTTTACGATCAGCTGTCAGATCTTGAAAAATTGGAGTGTTTGAAATATGAAATTCTCTCCAGAGAGGGGGGTGTTTGGGTGGATCCTGATTTATTTTGCTGCTGCCCATTGGATCCCTTACTCGAGTATGATTTTTTTGCTTATTTGGGTAAAAATAACTCAGTTCCTATTCTCGGTGCAAAAAGGGATCATTTTGCGGCGAATCTGAGCCAGGTGCTGGATGGAAAAAGTTTTCAAGCAAACTTCGATGCTCTTTCAGCCCACTTTGTCCAAGAAAATTGTTCAGATCTTCTCCTCCCCGAGGGATTTATCTACCCGGAAAATGTATTTGTTCCAATGCCTTTAGCAATCAGCCCTTCATTCTCTGGGTATTGCTTTTGGAGATATAAATATTTACCTTCCGTATCAATTGCACAAAAAGAGCTGTTAAGGGCTGAATTTAATCAAGTTTCTGAAATAAAAAGAAATTCAAAAAAACTGAATAGTTCTAAGATAGTCTTGATTTTTGTTTTAGTTGCGGCCTTTGCAAATGGTTTGATTTTTTTATTTCAATTTCGGCAATTTTCACAATTTTTGAGAGGCCTCATTCGAGGTCAATTGAAACGGGGACTTTTTTTCCCATGTTTTGTAGCTTTGTTTTTTGTTTTATTTGTATTTGTTAAATTATATCCGGTTGATACCAGATTTGTTAGTGGTTTTCCTAATTTTTATGAAATGTGCGATTCCTTAAAATACAAACGACTATCTAGGTCCGATCTAGATCGATTAGGCAATTATGAGAAGCTCTATACGCGGTATTTCGAACTCTTAAGCGATTCGAGGAGGGGAGCAAAAGCCCCGGGCATCCCTCGTGTATTGCATTTTATTTGGATAGGCGAGCGGGAGTTTCCTCGAAGATCGATACATAATATACAGAGTTGGAAGCAGTTCAACCCCTCCTGGAAAATAAAATTTTGGACGGATCATGCATCGAGACCAATACCCGTTGAGGGAATAGAACTGCATTTGATCGATGAGCTGAGCTGTTTTCATATGGGAAAGTATTTACGTCGAACAAGCAATGTGGGAGAAAAATCTGATCTTTTGCGCTACGAAATTCTCTATGAGGAAGGGGGGCTTTACGTGGATCACGATGTCGAATGCTTTCAATCCTTCGATTCTTTTCAGGACCAGCTTGATTTTTATGCCTGCCTAGAACCCCTTCATAGAAGCCCACTTAGAGAGACTGATTGCATCGTGACAAATTGTCTCATTGGTTCCAGGGCGGGCCATCCGATATTGAAAAGAACAATGGAATTTACTAAAAAAAATTGGGATCTCTTTGAAAAAATGTTTCCCGCTCAAGATAAAAGATCGACTCTTTTGCGCGTGGTGAGCAGAACG
The DNA here is from genome assembly GCA_040388845.1 of Chlamydiota bacterium. Lineage (GTDB taxonomy): Bacteria > Chlamydiota > Chlamydiia > Chlamydiales > SM23-39 > JAZKAZ01. The sequence goes on from JAZKAZ010000045.1 coordinate 4,733, forward strand.
TTTGATAGTTTTCACCTTTCTGTGAATGAACTGATCATGAACGGAGATAGGCATTTACTAATACCTCCAGCTTTTGCTTTCCCAGACCACTTTCCTAAAGAGTTAATTCGTCAGATTAAATCTCAGAATTTTTTATTTGCTAATCACAAATGGGATAACGCTTGGCTCAAAGATCTCCCTGATTCTTCAAAAGAAGAGGTATCAGAGGCTTCTAAAAATGAACAGCGAGCCCTACTATTGAAAATACAAGAAATAGATCTCAAGAGATTAAAAAACCTGAAAAAAGCTCTTAAATGGAATCTTGGACTGTTGGGATTTCAACTCATGGGACTGTTTCTCTTGAAAAGGAAAGAAAGGGTAAGAGAGGCTGAGTTGTGTTATACCGTGCGCGGTTAGATTCTTGAATTTTTGTGGCCATCAGGGTATGGCAGGCGATAGATCGTTCAAAGATGGGCCGCCATGATGAACGGGCAGCTCAGCGCAATCCCGGTCCTTCAGGGCACAGGGCCCAAGCGAGCTATCTCTCCATTTGCGGCAAGGAACTTGGCCATCCCCCTTACCGGAGCGGAGAATCTCCTTCCTTGCAGGAAGGAGTTCTTCAAAGAAGAATACTTTTTTATCCTTTATCTTGCCGCCGGAGGCGGATCCTGTTTTTTTCTAGATCAGAGCGATCTTTAGGGTTACCAATTGTTGTCATTTTCATAGCCGAGCGCAATCAGTGCCGAGCCTAATCGTTCTTTAAACGCCGCAATGTGTCTCGGTTTAAAAAACTTTTTCCAAGAACCAATTTTCCCCGATCGAAATGTGCTCTGGTATTTGGAAAAATCGTCCATGCCAAAAGGGTTCACAGCGTTTCCATATAACTGAGCCGCAAGATGCTCAATTTCTGGAGGAAAAAGAGAAAGTCCCAAGAAATCGGCAATCCTTGCCACTTCATTTTTTTGAACTGCATCGTCTCCTCCTCCCTGGAGGCCCACTAAATCTTCGAACCGACAAACCAGGACATTTGGATCTTGGCAAAAAACCACTGCTTGAGCTGCCGATTTCGCAATTCCAAGTTGTAATTTGGCATGTGGGACATTATTCTGATATTCTTGGCAAATGACATACATTAACTGATCGTCAAAAGACAGTCCTTTGAACCACTCAAGTTTCTCCTTATTGCCGGTGAATTCTGGCCATGTTCCCTTTAAAATTTGATGTACGATGGAGACGCAAACATCGCGTAGATCCCTAACCCCGATAATTTTTTTTATTTGTGGGGAATTGGAATAAAAATTGAGGAGTTCAGCCGAAAGACAAAAATGTGTGTAGGGGTATTTGCCGTCTGCGGATAAATCCTGTAAGGACTGAGGCTTTACGTGCCATTGAGGGTGGAGGTCGCACATCAAGTACAGCAGTTTGATCAATAAATGAGAACCCGATTTTGGAATTGTGAGCAATGCATATTCAGCAGGAGGAGAATTTCCATAAGCGATTGACTGAAGGATCAGACAAAAAAGTATCAAGCATTTTCTAAGCACGAGCTGTCTCCTTTAAAAGGAAATATTTTAGCTGTTCTCTCTATTTTTTTGCTCGAAATTTTCTTAATCTCCAAAAAATTCTAAGACAGCTGAACAAGACTCTCTTCTTTTTTCGTCTCTTTGTTGTGGAAGAAGAGCATTAGCGGCGAGGCAATATACCAAGAGGAGAGTGTGCCAAAGAAAACTCCAATTGTCATCACCAGCGCAAAGCTGAAGATCGAGGCTCCGCCAATTGTGACAAGTGCTATAAGCACCAGAAGCGTTGTCCCTGAGGTAATCGTTGTTCTGCTCAATGTGGCATTCAATGCGGAATTGACAGTGATTTCGAGCGGAATATTTTTTTGCGAAGAATGCATTTCTTCCCGGATTCTGTCAAAAATAATGATCGTGTCGTTTAAAGAGTAGCCCACAATCGTCATGAGGGCAGCCACCGTGTTGAGGTCAATCTGAACAGGGACTCCGAGAGTATATAAAAGTCCCATCAGTCCGAGTGTGATCAATACGTCATGGAGAAGGCAAAGGATAGCAGCTGCTGCAAATTTATATTCAAAGCGAAAAGCGATGTAGATGAAAATGCAGATAAAGGAAATCAAGAGGCCCAAGAGAGCATTGTTGCGCATGCTATCCGACATTTGACCGCTCATCGAAGTCCAATCGGCATCCAAAGCGGAGAGGGAGGCGGGGGTCAGGACAAGACCTTCCGACTTCAGTGCATTGACTACCCATACGATACGGGGATTTTTTTCAAAGGAGTAGCGAGGATGGCTCTTCTCAGTTTCCAAAGGCATTGCATAGAAAGGCTTGCCCGGCTGCTCCATACTCGTTCCAAAGAGAAGGCGTAAATGATTCGAGGGGTTTAGCTCCCGAATCTGGAAATCGCGCCCTTGCGCGCCACTCTGTTTAAGGGCTTTGTCGACCTGTTTGGAGATTTGTCCGGAGCCTGTCTCTTCTACTTCGACATTCAACGAGAATCCTCCCGTGAAGTCCATTCCAAAGATCGTTGCGCGGTTGGCGAACACGAGATAGCCGCCTGCGAGAATGATCGTCGCTGCCACGAGGAAGGCAACTTTGGCATGTTTTAGGAAGTTCACTTTCTTTGCATGGATCCAGTTGGCCATGTTCAGGCTTTTGTTTTTTGGATTCTGCACCCACCAGGAGAAATAGGTGCGAGTCATAAAGAGGGCTGTGAACATCGATGAGACAATTCCGATAATGAGCGTAATTGCAAAAGCTTT
>JAZKAZ010000046.1:0-4237 GCA_040388845.1 Chlamydiota bacterium
GGCGATGATGGTTGTTACATTGGAGTCGATGATCGCGCTGTAGGCTTTTTGGTAGCCTGCGGAAATGGCAGAGGCAATGCGTCCTGTGAGGGCAAATTCTTCTTTAATTCTCTCGAAGACAAGGACATTTGCGTCGACTGCCATTCCGATATTGAGAATGATCCCCGCAATCCCTGCAAGAGAGAGGGTGGCTCCTAGATTTTGAAGAGTTGCCCAAATGATCAATAGGTTGAAAAGGACTGCAATGGAGGCGACAAGGCCTGCAAATCGATAATAGAAAACCATCGCGCCGATGACTAAGATGAGAGCAACAAATGTGGCCAGGATTCCCTGGAAACGCTCAGCTGATCCGAGTTCGGGGCTTACGTTTTTCTCTGAAAGAATATGAGGGGTGAACGTCAGCGAGCCTGCTTTCAAATCAGAGGCCAATTGAGAGACTTCTCTCTGAGAAAAACTTCCGCTGATCATCGCGCTGCTCTCGAGCGCGGAATCCAAGGTAGGTGCGCTGATCACTGTGTCATTGAGGATGACTGCCATTCGCCATCCGCGTCCTTTGGAATAGGTTTCCTTGGGAGTTCCCATTACGTTTTCTTTAGAAAATTGGGAGGTCCATGCATGAAGGTCGTGGCGTGGATTGATTTTCCCCCCTTCTCGGTTTAAGCTGGATCCGCGCACATCAAAACTCAAATAATTTCCCTTGGAAGGGTCGTAATTGGAGCGTACTTGATCGAGCTGGGAGCCCTCGAGCGCCCAATTGCGGAAAACAAAGATCAATGGATGCGCCTGTCCATACCAGTCTTTAAAATCGGAGCCGCGCAAAAGGGCGATTTTGGAGACCGAGTCATCAACTGCGTTGCTGACGGAGGAATCGAGCGGCGATTGCAGTTTCAGCCCATTTTCTAAAAGAGTCCGAGCGGCATCCGATCGAGGTTGAGGAGAGGATGCATCGACAGAGTCTCCGTAGAGATGTTTCCATGCGATTGCATTGATGCTTTGAGGATCTTTCCGATTGGTGACGACAGCCTCATTCCAAACTTCCATCAAAAATCGATTGACGCTATCGGAGGAGATCGGATTGTGGGGATTGAATTTCTCATTGACGATGTGAAAATACATCGAAGAGGCTTGAATGAGCTGGGAGGCAGAAAGAGACTGAGAGCCTGGAAAATCGAGAACAATTTGATTTCCTACTTGGCGGATCGACACTTCCGATACGCCCATTTTATTGACTCGGTTGTATAATTCATTGATCCCTTGCTTGAGATCCTCCTCATTTTTGACGATTTGACCATTGGCATCGCGGAGTTCAATCTGGACGGTTTTCCCGCCAGATAAGTCGAGACCCCAACGGATGATTTTTGTCTCATCGCCTCGGAAAAGTTTTCTAAAGGTGAGGTTGAGGTTGCTCCAAAAAATACTTTGAGTAGGCGAGGGAACATCGTATTTGAGAGCTGGATTTAAATTGACTTGAGCTGCATTGAATTCGTCGGTCCATTTGATGAGATCTTCATGGATGGCAGTCTCAATTTGATTGGTGACAATCAAGCGCTGTTCGAGGTTGGAAAGCTCAAGCGTTGCATATTTTTCAGTGCCCCGGACAATGAAATTTTCTCTAGTGGCAGCGAGGGTTGGGAGATAAAAACCGGAGCGCTCGAAGATGTAATCTTTTTCTAAGCCACTGCCGAAACCAAGCGAAGAGCCTCGATATCCATGAAAGCCATTTTGAGAAATGAGCTCATGCATTTTTTGAAAATCGCTCCTAAAAGCAGTTGCCTGTTCGGAATCGGGAAATTGCTGGTAATTTTGGAATACGTGCTCAATCCCTTTTGCAATCACATAAATAGAACCTGGCGTTAGCGAAGGAAATGCTCTAGAAGAAGAGCCTACGATCAGGCAAAGGGCTTGCGCCTCTTTTGGTAAATTTTCGTAGGCTGCAAAATCGACGATAGGCATTTCTCTCAAATCTGGATGCTGTCTGTTCCAGTTATTCATGAGAAGCGATTGGATCTGTTGCGCCTCGACCTGGGCTATTTTTTCCAGATTTAAAACAAGAAGTCCTTGTGTATCGGAGAGTCCATGAAAGGGAATGGAATATTCGACTTTGTCTGCTGCGGCAAAAGTTTTTATCGGTTCATTTGCGACAGCTCGGACGCGGGCAAGTTCATTGATGAGGAGCTGCGCGAAAAGTTCTTTGTTTTTAGACGGGACAGATTTCGCATCCGGATGGAGCTTGAGCCGAATTTCTTCTTTGGTCCAATCGATGATTAAATCGGAAAAGAGAGGATTTCTGTTGCCGATATGGAGCGTCTGAAAATCCGTTTTAGAGGAGGCATCTGTCAATAAGAACTTGATTTCGGATACATCCCAAGGATCTTGGCCTGAAACAAAAAGGGCTTCGTGTTTTTTTACAAATTTTTCTGCGCTCACCAAATTGAGTTCTTTATTCGTCAGAAGTCGGAGGCGCTGCAGGGCATCTGCAGAGGTCTCTCCATTGAGAGTTCCTTTTTCACGTTTGATTTCATCGCGGAGGTTCTCAAATCCAGAGATCAAAGAGCGAATGGAGGCCAATCGATCGGCAAAAGGGCCCTGAGTAAAGCCTGCCATGTATCTGCCCGCCAAAGGTCCCATTTCTTCAAATATTTCTGAATAGGTGGCGATTTCAGAAGAGAGAGCTTCGATAGAAGTTCTTTGATTAGAATCTCTGTTTAGCAAAGCCAAAAGCTCTGACTGCTGCGTAGGCCCACCCAGAAAAAAGGCAATTTGAGCTGCCCGATCCAAAATAATTTCTCGGTAGTGGGACGAAATGGATCCATCCGAATCTTTTTTAGGTGCAAAAGTAAAAAAATTAGATTTGGAGTCAAAGTGGATGGGGATCTGTCGTTGGACTAAAACTTCTTTTTTATTGTCCTCTTGATTTGCGAGCATCATCTGAGCTGGGGCAAAAGGAATCAGGGAGCCTGCCCTCGGCAAGAACTCTCGCAAACGGGCAGCTTCGGAGGATTTCGAAAAACTTAACCGGATCAATCGAGGGTTCTGGGGGTCGATTGAAAGGGAGAGGGGTTTGATTTGGAGAAGCTTGCAGAAGGAGGTGAGCCAATCCGTGGATTCTAGCTCAAGTTGGTTGACTCTCTTCTCGATTTGAGCTCCGATGTCTTTCGCTTGCTCGCTTGAGATGGGCTGTTTGAGGGGTTTTAGGTAGTAAAAACAGGTCGGTAAGATATTATAAACGGTCAGTGCGAGAACCGCGAAAATCAAAAACAGCTGCCATTTTCTTTGCTTTTCCATCTGAATCCCTTAAAAGTCGATCTAAATAAAATAGTCGAAAGGCAAAGATCTTGTCTAGATATAATGGCGCCTTTAAAAAAACTTTTAAAAATGTACAAAGTCGAGTCTTGAAGCTAGGTGCAGTTAAAAAAAAGTTCCAGCGATATCATCCATCCGCTATGATCGATCCAGTTCGGGTCTTTGCCAGGTTCCAATAGGAAATTATGTCTAAAGAGAAAGAAATCTCAAGCATCGCGGTTGTTGGGATGCAGTGGGGAGATGAAGGGAAGGGGAAAGTGATCGACCTTCTTTCGGAAAAGGCTCACCACATTGCGAGGGCCCAGGGAGGAAATAATGCGGGACACACAATTGTCGTAGGCAATCTCGAGTATCGCTTCCATCTGATTCCCTCCGGCATCCTTTATCCTCACACAAAGTGCTATGTAGGCGGCGGAACGGTGATTGATCCCGCATCCCTCCTATCTGAAATGGAGAGTTTGAAAAAACATCAGATCCAGTTTGAAAAGCGTCTTTTTCTCTCCCATTATGCAAATATCGTCCTTCCCTATCATAAGCTCCTGGATCAGTTGGCAGAAAAGCAAAAAGGGAGCTCTGCGGTAGGAACCACGGGAAGGGGTATCGGCCCTTGTTATTCAGATAAGGTGAATCGGATTGGAATTAGACTTGCGGATTTGCTATCGCCTGAAATTTTTCGAGCCAAACTGCAAGCCATATTGCCCTTAAAGAATCGGGAATTGAGTCAATTTTATGACCATGCTCCCCTAGAACTTGAGCCCATTTTTGAGGAATACCAGCTTTATGCAAAACGATTGGCCTCTTTTGCGGCTCCTGTTGAAGAGCTCCTATTCAAAGCCGGCAAAAAGGAAGAGCGAATCTTATTTGAAGGCGCGCAAGGAGCTCTTCTCGATGTGACTTTTGGGACTTATCCTTATGTGACTTCCTCCTGCACTCT
>JAZKAZ010000046.1:4247-4932 GCA_040388845.1 Chlamydiota bacterium
CCATGCCATCGGCACGACAAAGGCTTATACGACTCGGGTCGGAAATGGTCCCTTCCCCACTGAATTATCTCCCTCCGAGCTTGCCCTATTTCCCGATCATAATCTTTCAAGGGAAATCGGCACCACCACGGGGCGTAAAAGAAGAATAGGTTGGTTTGATGCATTTCTTTTACGGCATACGATTTGTCTCAATGGCGTTGATTCTTTAGCTCTGACGAAACTAGATATTCTCGATGGGCTAGATGAAATTAAAATTTGCGTGGGATACAAACATTGTCCAACTTTTCCATCTACCACTGAGGATTTAAGCAGAGCTATCCCTATTTATGAGACGCATCCGGGCTGGAAAAAGCCAATTCGAGAAATCCGGATCTACAATGATCTTCCCTCTCAGGCAAAAGCTTACTTGCGCCGCATTGAGCAACTTTGCGAGGTCCCTGTTTCAATCATTTCGGTTGGGCCGGAAAGAGAAAAGACGATTTGGCTGGATCGATTCTTCAATGAGTGACAATATGACTGCCCATTCCGATCCCGCTGTTCAATTTGATGACAAAACTCTATTTTCAATAGAGGAATTTGCCCATCTCAATCCGGGGAAAATCCCAAAACATATTGCGATCATCATGGATGGGAATCGCAGATGGGCCAAACAGCATGGTCTTCCTCCTATGATGGGCCACTGGGA
>JAZKAZ010000046.1:4942-14121 GCA_040388845.1 Chlamydiota bacterium
GGGAAGGGGCGGAAGTATTGACAAATGTAGTGAGGGGCGCCTCCGAACTTGGCATCAAAACTTTGACAGTCTATGCCTTCTCTACAGAAAATTGGGTCCGGCCTGAAAGCGAGATCGAAGCGGTGATGAATATTTTCGAGCTCTATTTATTGCGCAAAAAAGAACATATGATCCGCGATGGAGTCCGCCTCGATGGAATTGGAGATCTATCCCGCCTTCCCCAAAGAGTTCAAGATGCCTTCTATCTCACGAAGGCGGCAACGGAACACTGCGATCGGATCAATCTCGTTCTTGCCCTTAACTATGGCGCTAGAGACGAGATCCGCAGAGCTCTTGCGAAAATCATTGAGAGCGGAATCAGTTCGGCAGAACTGACCGAGGAGATCATTGCAAAACATTTAGATACGAACCGGTGGGGAGATCCCGACCTATTGATTCGGACCAGTGGAGAGATGCGCGTGAGCAATTTTCTTCTCTGGCAGATTTCGTATGCAGAAATTTATGTGACCCATGTTCTTTGGCCTGATTTTTCACCCAAACAGTTGCTGGATGCAATCATGGCTTTTCAAAAACGGAGCCGCCGCATAGGAGGAGGAGTATGAAAGATCTAGGTCGTCGATTGATTGTATCTGTCGTTTCCATTGGGATTGTGATCGCATTGTTGCTGTTTGCTTACCACCCATGGTTTAAATACGTTGTGGCAGGGGCTGTCGCCTGTCTTACGGGGATTGCGATTTGGGAATATGAACAATTTGCGAAGGCGAAGGGGGGCAGAATGATTCTTCCAGCGTTGATTGTTTTGACCGTATTGGAAGTGCTTTCCTTCTTTTTAGCTGCCCAATATCCAATTTTTATCTCTTCTCCCCTCATCATACTCTTTATCGGCGTTCTTGTTTTATTTGCTCTCCATTTTGGAGAAAAGGACGGAGCGGTCGTGGATCTGGCGGTTTCTTCATTTGGGCTTCTTTATTTAGCCGTACCTATGGGAATGCTCTTAGGGATTCTGTACCTCGGAGAAGGCCTTGATGGGCGCTGGTGGATTGCCTATTTATTAATCGTCACAAAGATTACAGATATTGGCGCCTATTTTGCAGGAAGCCTTTGGGGCCGCCGCAAGCTTGCTCCCAATATCAGCCCGGGCAAAACGGTTGAAGGGGCGATTTTTGGATTGCTCTGTGCGGTTTTCGCAAGTTTTGGCTTTCATCTCCTCAGTGAATATTCTGGAGCCAATCAGTTTCATTTGGGGACCATAGAATGGTGTTCCTTAGGGCTTGTCCTGGGCGCGATTGGTCAATTTGGGGATCTATCCGAGTCTCTTTTAAAAAGAGATGCCAATAAAAAAGACAGCAATTCACTCCCCGGGCTTGGAGGCGTGCTCGATTCCATCGATTCACTTCTTTTCAATGCTCCGATTCTCTACATCTACCTTCATTTTATAAAACTATGATCATTACCATCGATGGACCGTCCGGTACGGGAAAATCAACAGTTGCAAGAGGTGTTGCATTGAGGCTAGGGATGGTATTTTTCGATACCGGTGCGATGTACCGCTCGCTTGCCTGGTTTCTTTTAAAAGAGGAAATCGATCCTGCTGACCAGGAAAAAGTGGCTAAAAGTTTGCCTCGCTTCCAATATGAAATCCGAGTGGCGCCCAATGGAGAAAGACGCTATTTCGTTTGCGATACCGATGTGACAGATAGCATCCGCGTATCTCAAATCTCCTCGACCGCATCCCAAATTGCCACTTATGGGGAAGTGCGGCAGGCGCTTGTTAAGATCCAGCGCAAATTTGGAGCTAAGGGAAATGCTGTTTTTGAGGGCAGAGATATGGGAACAGTGGTCTTTCCCAATGCAGATCTGAAAATATTTCTTAGCGCAAGCGAGACGGTCAGAGCGGAAAGGCGCTACCGCGAACTGCTTGCGAAATTTCCCGATCTTGCTGAATCGATTAACTCGGATCAGATCCTCAAAGAAATTCAGGAGCGCGATCAAAACGATATGACGCGCGCAATTTCTCCTCTTAAGAAAGCCCCCGATGCCATCTCCATTGACACCTCCCATCTTTCAGCCGCTGATGTAGTCAATCAAATCGTCCATTTAAGCAGGCGTGTCAAAAGGCGATTTCCCTCTATGAAACTCTCCTATAAAATCGTCTACACACTCGCCCGTCTTTTTTTCAAAACCTGTTTTCGCCTCCGCATTTATGGGTTAGAGCATTTTCGCCCAGGTGCCGCTATTTTGGCAGCTAACCACACCTCTTTCTATGATCCTCCCGTTCTTTCGATTTCCTGTCCCGAAGAGGTCCATTTTCTTGCGCGAGGATCTCTTTTTGATATTCCTCTTTTAGGAAGGCTCATTCGGATTTTGAATTCACACCCCGTAGAGCGCGGAGCCTCTGATACCCAAACATTTCGAAGGATGATTCAAATTCTCGAAGAGGGGAAAAAATTGATTCTTTTTCCAGAGGGAAAACGATCTCCGGATGGAGAGCTTCAGCCGCTTGAGCGAGGCCTTTCGTTTCTTGTGCAAAAATCCCGCTGCGGCATTATCCCTGCCTACATTGCAGGAAGCTATGAGGCTTGGCAAAAAACTCAAAAAGTGCCCAAATTTTTTGGAAAAATGGCGGTAGTGTTCGGTTCTCCCATCGAATGGGAGGAGTTTGAAGGGATGGATAAAAAAAGGGCTCAAGAAGAGATCACCCAGCGGACGGAAAAAGCCATCCGCGATCTCAAAGAATGGTTTGAGGCTGGCGCTAAGGGAACTCCTCCTTGATCGGATGCTTTTCTTGGTAGCAAATCATGAAATATAGAAAAGATAAAAAGATCACAACTGCTCCCACCAGAAGAGGCGAGTAGATATTCCAGCCGGCGAGCGGACCTGCTGCAAGGGGCGCTACAATCTGGCCAATTGACCACATGGAGCCGCTGGCCCCCATAGCCCTGCCCTGCATGTCTTCAGAGGCTCTCATAGAAAGAAGCGAATTCAAATTGACCCAGCTCAATGCGCCCCCTGTCAAAGCAATTGGAATAATGATCCAATAGGGCCATAAAGTATTGGGGCCTAGAAAAAGTCCGATCCCAACGCTTCCAATTAACATTCCTGCCAAAATTAAAGATCGAAGCGAAAATTTGCCGGTCAGCTCTTTATTTAAAACCATGGAGACAAAGGCCCAAACGGCTGCCATGTAGGCAAAGATATCTCCAATCATATTGGATCCAAGGGAAAATTTCTGGACGAGAAAAGTAGGGGAGAAAATCAGAAAGAAGGCCCAGCCGCACGAGAACAGCAAAATAGCAATGAGGAGTGTGCGGATTGTTTTATGATGAAAAACCTGAGAGAGATCTTTGAATGTTTTGAAAAGGCCAATTTCAGCATGTTTTTCGGGGCGCTTCCAGGTTTCCACAAAAAAGAAAAAGACCATCAGAAAATTGATCAAGGCGGCAACAGCTGCAAAGATAAACGCCCCGGAGCCAAATAGCCAATTGGGATTGGCCAATTTCCCTCCGATCCAAGGGCCTATGACGAATCCTAAACTCCCCATCCCAATCAAAATTCCAAATGCTTTACCCCGATGGTGTGAATCGGTGAGATCGGCTGTAGCCGACTGAGCAAGTCCAATATTTCCAGAGCAAAGACCAGTCAAAATCCGGCCGGCGAAAAGCCAGAGAAGACTTTGCCCATAAACGCCAAACGACATGACCGCATATCCAAAAATGCTAAAGCCAACTGTCAGAAGAAAAATCTTATATCTTCCATAGTGGTCTGCGAGCACCCCGGTAACGAGGGCCCCAAAAAATTGAGCAATGCCGAAAATTGCAAAGAGAAGCCCAAGAATTGTGGTCCTCTCAGCTTCCATGGTTCCTGTGGAAAAAAAAGCCAGTTGCGGATTGAGCAAGAGGGGGGCTAAAACCGGAAACACAATGGAGAAGCCCACTAAATCAAGGGTGTACGTGACCAGTACAGTTAGAAACGTGCGGTAGTGCTGCGGGGATCTGAACATGGACGCGGACATTTGGGGCTTCCTTGGTTGAAACTATTGTATCGAGCGATTTTATGGAGTGTCAATTAGTTTTTTAAACGGTCTATTAGTTAAGAATTTTTTTTCTGCGAGAAGATCTAGCGTGACCTTCCACTCGTCGAGGAGAAGGGATTCTTTTTTCGGCTAAATAAAATATATTTTAATAATTGATTGTAGAATGTATTTTTTAGTTTGTTTTTATTTGTATTTTTGTTTGTAATATCTTTATTGTTTAATTAAAAATAAGGATATAATTATGTCGATTTATATTAAAAATACTTCTTTTAAATCCCCTGATCAGCGCGTTGCTGACTTGGAAAAATTAAATTATTATTTGTCAGGAACTGATCAGAGAAAAATTGCAAAGTGTTACGCAAATCTCGACCAAAGGGATCGTGCTCCTTTGGCAAATTACCTAGCCAATTCAAACCCCTCTAACCGACCACTTTCTGAAAAGTTGAGCGTATTGCCAGAGCGAGGACAAGTAATCAATGGAATGATTTCTGCTCTTCGCAATCAGGTAATAAGATCTCCAAATGCCTTTGAAGGAGCAAGAGGAATCGTTGAGGAAGGCAATCAAGAAACGGTCCTTTCATTTCTGGACCCGCAATCTCAAATTCGCATGGCTCAAACAACTCACTTCTGGCGAACAAATGCATCAGTACAAGGAGTTCAATTGGTGGCGGAAGCTTGCCTTCATCATCAATCTCATCTCGATGACACCCATGCTAGATTATTGAATTTTCCTGAAGATATGATCCAATTTTATAGAACTCGAAATTCGCTGCGTCTTGCACGATTGCCAATTGCAGATGTAAGCACCGGGGAAGTGCGAAAAGAGACGATGACTTCTCCTGTCATGCGCTTTAATGGAGCTGCTTTTCAACCAGGCATTGCGATGCATGTTCAGCCAAGAGGCATTCCAACAAAAAGCACTGTCATACATATTTTTAAATATCACAGTCGGAAAGATTCTGAAACGTGGGCGCTCGCAGGACATCTAGATATACGAAACGTTTTCAGTCTGCGCCACGATCCCCATTGTACGAGCGATACAAAACTAGGGCCTGGATGGGTACTGATGTGCTGTCCTACATGTCCAGCTCAGGCCGGACGCTACCGAGATTTGATGACGGACGAAGATCTCTCTGGAATCCTTGCCAATCAGGACCCTGATTTTGAAATTGCATCTAATTCGAACTCTCGTTCATTAGAAGAGAAAAAAAATTAAAGACCGCGGCTACATTTGAAGGGAGAACTTATTCTCCCTTCAATATTTTATTTACTTTTTACAGTTAATAAATTTCCAGAATGTTTTTTAAATAGGGGGCGTTCTGCCTTGATTTTGGTCGCAGAGACTGTCTCTACATCCTTATAATAAATGGCTTATATTTGTATATTGATTATTAATACATAACCGAATAATTATTAGGGTATGTTCGATAAAAATTTTCTTCTCTCCTTTAAAGAATGCCGTGCCATTTTACTGCAGCGTTTGGCCGAAAAGGCCCCGAGCCGCATTCAACTTTTGGTGGGGCCTAGACAAGTCGGAAAGACGACGTTATTGCTGGAACTGGAAAAAACATTTGGGAAACAGGCCTTTTATGTAGCGCTCGACAGTCCTGAGGCCTCCCTTCCTGGTTTTTGGGAAAGATTTTGGGCGAGGATAGAAAGAGAGGCGCAATCAGGAGAAACGATTTTTGTTTTGCTCGATGAAGCGCATGTTTTACCAGAGTGGTCTGCCCGATTAAAAGCTGAGTGGGATCGCCTTGTTAAAGCGAAGCTGCCGATCCATATCGTCGCAACGGGATCTTCCGCGTTAAAACTTGCGACAGATTCTAGAGAAAGTTTAGCGGGTAGGTTTGAGCGGCTTACGCTGACGCATTGGATGCCTTCCTATTTTGCTGAAGCCTTTCATCTACTTCCGCAAGAGGCCATAGATATTTTTATCAAAATGGGGGCTTATCCAGGCGCGTTTAGTTACATTCACGATTTTCCTCGTTGGAAAGCCTATGTGCGGGATTCCATTGTTGAAACCGCAATTGGACGCGATATTTTGTCTCTCGCGCCTATCCGAAAGCCTGCGCTTTTGCGCCAGGTATTCGCGATTTGTATGGCAGCTCCCGCTCAAATTATTTCACTCCAAAAAATTATGGGGCAGTTACAAGATGCAGGTACAATTGAGACCATAGCGCATTATCTCTCTCTTTTGGAAGAGGCCTTTCTGGTAGCAGCGGTCCCTAAATATTCAGCTAAAGAAATTCGGATGCGCGCCTCTCCTCCAAAAATTGTCGTTTTAAGCAATGCTTTACTTGCTGCAACAGACCAAACGATGCCGCCTAATCCAAAAAAGGATCCGGAACGTTTTGGGGCATGGGTTGAAAATGCTTGCTTAGGTCTGGCTTGGAATAGCGGGCAAAAAGTAAGTTATTGGCGCGAAGAGCCTTTTGAGGTGGATGGCGTTATTGAAGGCTCTTGGGGGAAATGGGCGATTGAAGTCAAAACTGGTAGTTTCAATTCTACCGATCTGCGAGGCTTATTTGAATTTACTAAGCAGCATCCGAGCTTTCGTCCTCTCGTATTATGCGATGTTGGGGAAGTTGAGAGCGCAGAACGGGTGGGTTTAACAGCGTTGCCGTGGCAACAGTTTTTACTGAATGGGTCTCCTGGTAAATGATTGTTTAGCTCTATTTCCTCAGGAGCTCAACAATTCCAAGGGGTTCTTTTGATCGCTTCTGCACTCGAAGGGCTCGATCTAGGGCGGTTTCGCCTCTGCTTGTTTTAAGAGAAGGGTCGGCCCCAAGGTCAAGAAGGCGTTGGATGGTTTCTATTGAATTGCCATGAGCGGCAAGATGCAAAGAGGTTTCGTTGTCTGATGGAATGTTTACATTGATGTGATATTCAGAGACGAGTAAAGAAATGATTTCCGGATGTTTGCCAATTGCGGCATAGTGGAGGGGCGAGCATCCATGTGCATCACAGCTGTTGATATCTCCTCCTTTTTTGATGATAGCTTTGACAAAATCAATCTTTCCTCCGAGGCATGCAGCATGAAGAAGAAGAATGCCTTTTTTGAGCTCTGCTCTTATAGAGATCCCTTTCTCAAAAAGTTTGTAAACAACTTGATCGCAGCCTTCTTGAAGCGCAAAATAGAGAGGCGTTCTTTGAAGAAAATCTGCTCCTTCAATCTTGGCGCCTAAGTCAATGAGTTCTAGGCTGGCCTTTGTGTGCCCGCGAATTAAAGAGTGATGCAAAGGACTCTGGAGATTTTTATTGAGGGCGTTAAGATCCGCTCCCCATTTGACTAAACAACGGATCATTTCTACGCTATTTTCACGAGCGGCATGATGAAGGGGAGTCTCTTTTTCTCGATTTTGGATATTGGGCGAAATTCGGCGTGTTGAAATAAGCCGTTCCACAAAGGGAACAAGAGAAGGATGAGAAGTCATCAGATGAAGTGGAGAAGCGTCCAAGTCATCGATTGCTCGGAGGTCGGCGCCGCAAAAGTCAATTAGGTATCTCATTTCTCGAAATTGTTCGGATCGAATCGACTCATGAAGAGGATGGACACCGTCCCAGCCTTTTGTATTTACCGGGATTCCCTGTTTCAAAAGCACCTGAATGGCGGGTCGTTGCCCTTTTCTTGCCGCAGCATGGAGAGCTGTGTTTTTGGAAAAATCTCTTCCAAAAATATTGATCCCAGCAGCAATGAGTAGGTTAAAATATTCCCGCTTGTCAGTATACAAAAAATCAGTCAATGGAGATTCGGAGTTTTTGATGAACTCATCAAAATATTCCTCGCTAGCGAGCTGCTCCATTGTTTTTGCAGGGTCTTTCCAAAAAGAGATACATTCATCGGTGGGGTGAAAAAGAGAACAAGCGATTGTCACCCGGTGAAGGAGCGTTTCTTTAATTTGGATTTTATCCATCTTCTGAAAGTCAGGATTGCTCTTATAATTCCATAAAAGGCGTTGCCATTCTCTACAGATTGTTTGAAGATTGCCGACTGTTGAATTATATTTGCCTGTAGTTAAAGAATCATGGGGGGTTAAGAAGGAAAAAATAGTGTGACTAAGCGGGGAAGAGAGACGATTAAAACCTACAGCCATAATACAATTCCTTTTTTTTGCAAAAGCATCCTAAAAATTGACAGCGATTATGCCGAAACTACTTGAAAATTTGATAGGGCTATTTTAGAAAATCAGGTAGTCCTAAATATGTAATGCTCAGATCTAGAAAAACAACAGGATCCGCTTTGCGGGCAGGATCGACGAGGCGTCGGCAGGACGAAAGAAAAATATTTTTTTTATCCTACCGCAAGGGCGCTCCTGCCCGCAAAGCGGATCCTGTTGTTTTAAGGGATGTATCGCGTAATTTCCCCAACAGATCTCCAATCTGAGCACTACATGTTTAGGGCTATCGAAAAATCAGAGCTTCTCTTTAATCAAACAGCAGATGAGGATTCCTTTTTTGATCGAGATCTCGACTTCTCTGCCCAGACAAATATTAGAAATGCCAATGAAGCTTTGATCTATCTGGCCCTCGTTGAGCTCCCATTTGAGCCCTTTTGTGGTAATGCCTAAAACAGGCCCGTCTAAAGGGATGAGAGAAAGGGTTTGACCGGGAAAGCTGCTAAAAATCGCATTTTTTCCAACGCCGAAAAGAAGTTCTGTCTCTGTCTCCAGAAAAAGCTTTCCGGGATGGCGCGTCAATAAAAGGACATTGACCAAGCTGTGATCCACCCTTTTCCCCCATGCGCCAAACAGAGTGATTTTTTTAGCGCCCCGTCTGAATTCCTCGGCAATTGCCACTTCTAAGTCAGTTTGATCTTTATCTCTTGGTAATAAAATTTGAGGAACATTGGCATATTCCTCAAGCAAATGAAGCGGGCAGGAGTCGAAGTCCCCGACAATTAAAGCGGGGCGAAGCCCTAAGTCTTTGCAGTAAATCAAGCCTCCATCCACTGCTACAATGCGCGTACATGCAAGGATAGACTCTCGGAGATGCTCTGGGGTATCAATTTGACCGTTGGCAATGATTGCGCTATGCAAGGTAGCCTTAAATCAGGGGGTGTTAAGGAAAAATGCGGCCAAGATGAGTCGAACATCCACCGAGTTGCCCCGACTAGAACCTGAATCTAGCGCGTCTGCCAATTCCGCCA
>JAZKAZ010000047.1:0-779 GCA_040388845.1 Chlamydiota bacterium
TAGGATTCGGTCATCACATCACAGGCAATCGCACTCATGATCCGGCTTTCGCACTGGATTCTCTCAAAGGCTTGCTGGAGCGCGATCCCATTGATGAGGGTAGCTAGCATCCCGATATGATCGGCAGGCGTCCGATCCATCCCCGCTTTTGTGGCCTCACATCCACGGAAAATATTACCGCCCCCAATTACAACCCCCACTTGAACGCCGAGAAGGGTCAGTTCTTTGACCGCGATTGCAATTTTCTGACAGGCATCGGAATCGACGCCATATTTTTGCTCGCCTGTGAGGGACTCCCCCGAGAGCTTAAGAAGAATTCTTTTATAAAGAAGTTTTTTCACAGCCAGCCAAAAAAAAACTCCGCCCAATCATAGATGAAATGGCGGAGGTATTAAACAAACAAAATTACTGCCCCACTTTCCATCGCCAGAAACAGCGGATCGAAAGAGGCTTTCCTATTTTTTTTGCGCAAATGTCCAGGAATTGCTGAACTGTTACGGAATTATCTTTTACGTATTTTTGATTGACGAGGCAGACTTGATCGTAGAAGGCTTTGACTTTGCCGGCGACAATTTTATCGACGATATTGGCAGGCTTATCCTTCACTTGTGAACGGGCAATCTCTTCCTCTCTAGCTACCACAGGAGCTGGCACTTCTTCAGATTTTAGATATTCAGGACTTTCAGCTGCAGCATGCATCGCGATTTCTTTCGCGACCCCTTCTTGGTCTGATGCGCCTTGGATTTCAACAATCACAACGAGCTTACCGCCCATGTGAG
>JAZKAZ010000047.1:789-5671 GCA_040388845.1 Chlamydiota bacterium
TGTCCGGATGTTTGGAAATGACTTCCATTCGTCTCAGCTGGATATTTTCACCCAGCGACTGAATGACTAAATTCCGATACTGCTCAATTGTAATCGAACGATCTTTGAAATAGGGCTGCTGGACAAATTCGGCAAGCGATTTTGGCCTTGTTTCAAGGGCCTGTTTCACACAGTCGTGCAAAAAATGCTTAAAACGATCATTTTGCGTGACAAAATCCGTTTCTGCATTGGCCTCAACAACCACCAACGTCTGCTTATCTTCAGCCGTTAGAATCATCCCTTCTTTTGTTTCCCGCCCTTCTTTTTTAACCGCAGCTGCCATCCCAGCTTTTCGAAGAACATCGATTGCCTTTTCCATATCGCCTTCGGCAAGAACAAGCGCCTCTTTGCACTTCCCCATCCCAACGCCGGTCCGCTCTCGCAGCACTTTGATCATATCAGCAGTGATTTCTTTCATCGGGAAAGGCTCCTATTTTTTAGACTCTTCTTCGCTTGTCTCATCATCGTCTTCGTCTTCGTCAGATGATTCTTCTTCAGACTCGGTATCGCCTTTAGAAACAGGAACATTCATATCGTTTTTCTTATCGATGATTGCCTGCGTAATCGCACTGAGGACGATTTTAATACTCTTCAGAGCATCGTCATTGCATGCAATAACATAGTCAATGGGATCGGGATCGCAGTTTGTGTCGACAAGCGCCATGACTGGAATACCTAGCTTATTCGCTTCGGCCACCGCAATGTGCTCTCGGCTTGGATCTACCACAACAAGAAGTCCAGGCAGTTTGCGCATAGCGCGGATGCCAGCCAAGTTTCGATCGAGTTTTACCCGCTCTTTCGTCATGAGAGAAATTTCTTTCTTTGTAAATCCTTCTCCGCCAGATCCAATTCTCTTCTCTATCCGCTCGAGTGTTTTGACTGAATTGCGGATGGTGGAAAGATTGGTCAGCGTTCCGCCGAGCCATCGTTCGCATACAAAAAATTCGCCGCTTTCTTCAGCGCATTCCCGAACAACTGCTTTCGCCTGTTTTTTGGTCCCGACAAAGAGAATCGATTTTCTTTTTCCTACCATTCCGGTAATCACTTGTACGGCGGCGCGAATCTGCTGCAACGTTTTTGCGAGGTCAATAATGTAGATCCCGTTGCGCGCTTCAAAAATAAAGCGCTTCATCTTTGGATTCCAACGATGGGTTTGATGCCCGAAATGAGCTCCTGATTCGAGCAACTCCTTAATCGTTACTCCTGCTTCTTGCTGTGCTTTAGCCAAAATGATCCTCAATTTTTCTTATGTTAGCGCCTGGACAGAATCGAACTGACACTCGTAGCTTGGAAGGCTACTGTTCTACCATTGAACTACAGGCGCATCAAAAATGACGCTTTTTAAAAATTCGAAATAGCAGTTTTATCTCAAGTTTCCTTTTTTTCCAAGGGAAAGATTAAGAACAGGTTCCAGTATGAGGGATCGGAGGGTAAAATGTCCAGCAACTCCGATTAAAAAGAATTGGGCAAGAAGCAATTTACAGGCGGGAAGGAGTTTCGTGGAGAAAAATATTTACTGTTCATTTTTTAACCACAGAGAGCACAGAGATGGGGGCTTAAGATCGGAAAAACCAGATATTTTTGGTTAAATATTGCGCGACCAGCGCCTTATTGCTTTTCCGAGTTCGGTATACCCAAATTTTATGTTTGATATAACATAATCAATTGAGGTCTAGATGGCGCTTCCCTCCATTTCTTTTAAAACAAATCGAGTCCTCCGCATTATCCTTCTAGCTTTTCTTGTTATCGTTCTAAGAATATGGCACTTAGGTGTGATTCAAAGAGAAGAAAAACTTTTAGAATCCCAAAAACCTCAAACGAGAACGATTCTTTTGCGGGCCGATCGAGGTGCGATTTCCGATCGCTTCCACATCCCACTTGCGGTCAATCGGATTTGCTATAACGCTGCAATTTACTATGGCCAAATCACGCAAATCCCCACGGTCACATGGAAGAGCGACTCCACAGGAAAAAGAATCCGCACATTTGCCCGCAAAGAATATATTCGAGAGCTCTCGAAACTTCTTGCGGACGTATTGAATCTAGAAGCAGAAGAGGTCGAGGATCAGATCCATTCAAAAGCCTCCCTTTTCCCCCATGTCCCCTACATCGTAAAAGCGGCCATCTCGGAAGAGGAGCATTACCGGCTTAGGATGCTTGAACACGACTTCCCGGGAGTCCACGCCGAGATCGCGGCCGAAAGGTTCTATCCGCTGCAAAAAACTGCCTGCAGTTTGATTGGAACCATGGGAGCCATCAGTCAAAAAGAATACACCTCTATTGCCAATGAGATCGTTTCCCTGCAAGAAGCTGTCCAACTCTACGAACAGGGACTTGACAACACCTCTGTTTTAGGCTTTGATTCAATAGAGGCAGTTTATGAGCGGCTGAAGGAACTCAAGGAAAAAGCCTACGCAATCAATGATCTGATCGGAAAAACGGGCATTGAATATCAGCTGGAAGAGGATTTGCGCGGTTTTTTTGGAAAAAAAATTTTTGAAGTCGATCAAAAGGGATGTTTTTTGCGAGAACTTCCCGGGGGGAGACCCGCGGTTGGAGGAAAACAAGTGGTTCTCTCGATTTCCACCGAATTGCAGCAGTTCGCAGAATCTCTTTTAGCACAGGATGAAAAGGGGCGCGAGGGACGGAGCATTGGCCTAGATCCTGCCGATCAAACACGCAAGATCCAAAAACAGCCCTGGATCAAAGGGGGCGCAATTGTCGCCATGGATCCGAATACGGGAGAGGTCCTGGCCCTAGCAAGCCATCCCCGATTTGATCCAAATGACTTTATCCCTTCTGCCAATCCGCAGCTCAAAAGTAGAAAACAGCTCCAAATTTGCAGATGGCTCGAAAATGAGCGCTTCATTGGCGCAGTCTTTGATGGAAAAGAACTTTTGAGTAGAGAGCGCAATGCCGGATCTCCACGAAAATTTTCTGAAGAAATGCGCCCGCTCACCTGGGATTTTTACTTGGAATCGATCCTTCCTGCTGAAGGGGGCATCAAATTATTTTTTAATCAGTTTGAAAACTTGAAAAACGCAATTCAGCTCCAAGAAGATTTTGAGACGCTCCTCTATTTTTCAAAGGCAGTTCCCACAGCTTTGATGGATGCTTTATTTCCCAATGACACCCCAGTCTCCCCTCTATCCAAATCGATCTTGAGCACATTGCGGGAGAGCGAAGAAAGCCAGCTTCCTCAAAAACGGTTGGAGGCCTCCCTAAAAACAATTGCATCAAATCGCGATAAGCTCTTTGCGATCGATCTTTGCCGGATGATTATTTATAGCCCGGCTTTTAGCGATCCCCTCATCGCCCAAATCGGCTCTTTGAAATTGGGCGTTTATCGAGCGCTTACGCAAACATTTTTGAGAATTGAGTCCCTCCTTCGAAAAGATTTCCAAAAAAAATTCCATGACACTGAATTTCAGATCTGGAAAGAGATCCACCAGAAAGAATTTCTTGCTCAAATGAGAAAAGAAGAAAAAATAAAAAAAACGTACGCCCGGCCTTATCTGGATTATTTGCATCAAAAAGAGAGGGATCTTTTTAAAGCTTTTTGGGAAGAAAAACGGCTTTCCCTCGTTTTACCTGCTTTAATGGAGCCAAATGACTCCATTCAATCAGAAATCGATAAGGAGCCTCTTTTACAAAGCCTTTGCAAGCAGCTCAAACCTGAACTTGCCGAAGAATTTCTTCGCACATTCCGCCCCTTTTCTCAATTAAATCGCCCTCTTCTTGCATCTTACAAGAGATTGCAAGGCGCTCAGAGAGAGCAAACGGAAAAAGATTTGGCAGCGGCTTTCTATCCTCAAGAAGGATTTGGATTCACCAGGTCCTATGCATTCCAAACAAGCGCCCCCCAAGGATCCATTTTTAAGATCGTTACAGCTTATGAGGGCTTGAGACAAGGACAGCACTTTTCCCTCATTGATGAACCCTCCGGAGTGTCTCAAGAAAAAGGGCAGATTGTCGCCTACAATTTAAATAAAATTCCCTATCCCCGTCTCTATAAAGGGGGGAGACTTCCCAAAAGTAGTCTTGCCCAAATTGGGAAAATTGATCTTTTGGGCGCAATCGAGCAATCGAGCAACCCCTATTTTGCAATCCTTGCCGGGGACTATTTCAAAGATCCGGAAGATTTGGCAAGAGCTGCATTTCTTTTCGGGTTCGGAGAAAAAACAGGAATTGAATTGCCTGGGGAAACGAGAGGAAACGTCCCTTCGGATTTGAAGACAAATCGAACTGGCCTTTATTCAACTGCCATCGGACAACATACGCTCCTCAGCACGCCGCTGCAAGCGGCCTCCATGCTCTCTTCCCTTGCAAATGGAGGCAGACTTCTCAAACCAAAACTCATCAAAGAATCGATCGGACTCTCCCCCGACAGGCAACCGTTGGGAGCTTTTTCCGCCTCTTCTTACTTTCTGAAAAATGAGTTAGAGACAATCGGCATCTCATTTCCTCTATTTACCGGCATTCAACCTTGCCTGCCCGTTGAAGGATCTGAAAAGTCAGAGCCTGAAATCAAGCGGATGCTTCCCCTCTCCCCTCAGCACCGAGCTCTTTTGCTTGAGGGAATGGACCGATCGCTTTGGAGTCCCAAAGGAAGAGCTCGCCCAACTGTCATAAGAAATCTCGTGGGCAATCCGCTCCTCATGCGCGACTATTTATCGCTCCAGCATCAGATCGTGGGCAAGACCGGCACTGCTGAAATTCTCTTTAACCCCTACTTAAACCCTTCTGCCGGAGCACAACTCTACAAGCACACTTGGGCAGGCGTTATCTCATTCAATCAAAACCCTCTCTTGCCGAGCAAAACAACTTGGGATAGCCCAGAACT
>JAZKAZ010000048.1:0-6410 GCA_040388845.1 Chlamydiota bacterium
TGTTGTAAAACATTCAATTCCCTTTGCACTCAAAATCTTATTTTTCTGGATTCCCTGGGTGATCAAATCTCAAGGCTGGGGCTTAGATGTTCCTTTTGACAAACTCAAGGGAAATCTTATGGTCGTATTCCACAAAGACGATCCGACGATTCCCTTTGAGGGAAGCGCCTATAAAGCTGTCAAGGCTGCGAAACTCGTATTTGTTGGAGTTGAGCTCACCCAAACAAAAGAGCAACTTTTAAATGCGGAAGAAAGACTCATCGATCATCATTTCGAGCCTCTTCGCAACTATTCTACAAACCTTAGTCAACTGGCAGATCAGGCGATCGCCGACTTTATTTTACCACCCACAACTGTAGAAAATAGACAAATCGCAAACTTCTAAATGGGATCCTTCCAATGGCTGTTGAAACGATCGAATCCCCCTTTGTCGCTCACTGGAATCCAACCAATCAGCATCTAAAAGATCCTGTACCAAATTTTGTTCAAAGGATCGTTCGGATTGTCTGGAATATTTTTTCAGTCCTAATTTTTCCTATCGGCCTGATCCGCTTAGCGGCCTATGGTATAGGCAGGCTAGCTGCTGCTGTCATCCTACCTTCTCGACTTATGCCCGATTGGCTGATAAAGCAGTTCAATGAAAAGTTTCATAATTTCTGGTTTGACCCAATCCAGCCAAATAACCCGGATCAGGTCGCGCTGCGCAATCACTTTACCGCCTCCAAGCACTCAATCCTCACTCCAGATGGAGCTCTCTTGAGCGCAAATCTCTTCCGCCACCGCGATGCGAACGCCATGACTCCCACCCTCATTTGTTTTCAGCCGAATGCTGGTTCCTCTGCACAAGACGGCTATCGCTGGTTGCTCAAAGATGCCATCGCAAAAGGAACCCCTTTTAATTTTGTCACATTTGATTATCGATCCGTGGGAAATTCAAAGGGATCTTTCCGATCCACCAAAGATTTAATCGTAGACGGTACCTCAATTCTTCAATGGGTTCGCCAAACCTTGCATACCCCTGATGATCAAATTCACTTTTACGGCCTTTCTCTCGGAGGCGCCTACGCCACCAAAACTATGGCCACAGACCCTGAAAAACTCATAGGAAGGCTCGCCAACATCAAATCGCTGGCCTCATTGGATGAAGTCCTCTGCGGATTCCTTCCTCTAAGCCTAGAGCCTCTGGCCAGATTTGTTTGCAAAATCCTCAAAACTCAAGGGTATGAACTGAATGCGGTCGCCGACTTCAATAAACTCCAGGGACAAAAACTAGTGGTCTACCACCCAGAAGATCCCGTGATTCCATGGAAAGCAAGCCTCCAGCAGAGCGTAAATCATCCCAATTTCCTCAAATTAACACTGGATCCAGATGACATAGACGCAGCGATAGAAATCGCTCGCTACAATCATCACAACGCGCCTTTGGAATACTACGGAAACGCAAAGAGCCAAGTAACCGACTTCATCTTCAACCGCCCGGCAGCTCAGCAAGAAGACGCGGGTTGAGATACACATCGAGGCGTTGCCTCGAGCTCCACAAAAGGATTTTATCCTTTTGAAACCTTAAGTTTTTTTCTTAAAATAATCAGGATTCAAAAGGACGTAAAGTCCTTTTGTGGAGCTCGAGGCGAAGCCTCGAAATCGATCGATCACAATAGACAGACAATCTCGTCCTGCTCTCCGCCGGTGATCTCAACTATCCCGTCAGGATGGACATAGATATCATATTCCAATCTGACTCCAAATTGGCCTGGCAGGTAGATCCCGGGCTCTATGGAAAAACAGGTCCCCGGTAAAATTCCTCGCGTGTCGTGCATTTCGAGGTTGTCCATGTGAGCTCCGCTTCCGTGGAGACTGACTTCGATGCTATGCCCTGTTCGATGGATAAAAAATTCACCAAACCCGGCTTTCTGAATGATTTTCCGCGCTGCGTCGTCTACTTCCCAGCCCTCTATTTTCGCCTTCTTTGCAAAGCGCGTTTTCACAAGTTCGGCGGCAGCCCTTTGCGCATTTCTCACGATCTCAAAAATCTCGACTTGGGCAGACGTCGGCCTCTCTGCCGCAACACCTACTCTCGTAATATCTCCAAATATTGCCCCTTCTTGAGATTCTTTTGCCGAGAGATCGATTAAGATAAAATCCCCTTTTACAATGGGGCTAGATCCCTTTGCTTTCGGTTCATAGTGGGGATCTGCGCTGTGCGCATTCACTGCGACAATGGGAAGATCGTCTGCGATCAATTTGGCCTTTTGAAAATCTTCCCAAATCTTTTGTTGAACGTCATATTCGGAGAGGGTCTCCCCGTTTTTTAAATGGCGTCCAATCCATTCCCAGGCATCTCCTACGATGCGGTCCAGCGCAGCTGCCGCCCTGTAGTGGCTATCAGCTTGTTTTTGACTCAGCACTGCGGTGAAATGAGGAAGGAAGCCGCCTGAACTGATCACTTCAATTCCCATTGAGGAAATAAGACCTATGGTCCCTCCATCGACACGCGAGACATAAGGGTTTTCGTTTTTGGGCGAATATTCCATGGCCACTTTTTTCACTCCCTTGAGAGTGGAGCGAAGTGCCTCTTCTAAAGATTGCCAGGAGAGAAAGATTTTTTTTATCCCCGGCCAGCCGCTCAGCACATGCGATTCGATCGCATGGACAATCTGCACAGGGGCGCCGACCGCAGGGATCCAGTAGAAAAACCTACGGCTTGTGATTTGCCCTTTAGGGATATCTAAAAAGAGATGTGCCAGTTCATTATTTCTATGAAAGTCATAGAGAAGCCATCCATCGGCTCCGATCTCTTTGAGATAGCCCTGAGCCTCTTTGATTTTGGCCTCTTTCATCGATTGACACTTTGGATCAAAGCGGCAGCAGCAGCTACCCGAAGAATGGGAAAAGGCTCTCGTAAAACGCCTGTAAGATTCCTCGTTTCCGATACGGCCTAACGCCTCTAAAATATGGAGCTTCTTCTCATGCTCGGCACTTGCATAGGCGCCCTGCAATTCTCGCACCACAGAACTCTCTTTTCCAAACATCGCGAGCACAAGGCACGCCTGCAGTCGGATATTTGGGTCGCTGTCTTCCAGCAAGTTCCGGACAATTTCAAGTGCTGTTTCATCCCCTTCCTGCAAAAGAGTTGCCGCTGCAACGCCCGTAATGCCCCAGCTTTTTCTCATCAAAAATGTCTTGAGCGCAGGAACTGCTCTAGGGTCTTCCACTAATGCCAAAAGAGAGACCAGGTTGAGACGAGTCATTTGGTCAATTGCTTCCGGGTAGTTGGGAATTTGATCGATATGGCGCACCTGGCTCGGGGCTAAAATCTGAAAGAGAGGATTGGGTCTTGTGTCCCACATCCACGTCCGCTTTTCCGTCTGCAAAAAATCATAGATCATATCGCAGCACCGCTCAACCTCGATTCGTTGACCCAGGAGGCCAAGGGCCACATTGGCCTTCACATAAGAATCGAGACTCGTCTTTAAAACTTTGACCGCAAGAGACGCGCCTCGACTTCCCGTCGCAGCGAGGGCAGCTGCCGCCAATCGCCGATTTTCTGCTAAAGAATCCTGTAGCCACACATCTAAATTTCCTCCCAGCTCCGGATCGATCAAAAGAGCTGCCCAGGCAGCAGTGATTGCAACCGCAGGATCGCTGTCTTTGAGTGGAGCAGATAAAAGATCTTTGGCTTCTTGAAGAGAGATCCCCTCTCGATAAAAAAGACCAAAGGCATTGAGCGCTGCGATCCGCACATTTGGATGGGTGTCTTGGATGAGCCGAAAAATTTCAGATTTCGCCTCTTTCATCTCAAAGTGGGCGGCAATTGAACATGCGAGATGGCGAAGACCTGCTCGGTTGCTGCGGGCAAGATCTTTTAATTCAGCGAGCGAGATCTCATCGTAGATTTCTAGAAGGGCGCCAATCGCAAGCTGCCTTTCTTCATAGGTCGTCTTGTCAGACTGGATGAGGGCTTTCAAATGGCCCGCCAATTCCTTCATCCTAAGCATTCCCACAGCTTTGATCACTTCAAGGCGGACCATCCATACTTTTTCATGATTCATCAACCGGGCAATCTCATCTTTCAGCGGGGCGTCTCGATAGGAGGAGGCCATTTGGACGGCAATAGACCGAATCACGGCATTGGAATCGCGCATCATTTTCAAAAGGATGGGAACGGCCCGCACATCATGAGTTAGATAGGTCCCAATCATCGCAGCCAAACGGATCCCATATTGGGTGGATTGGATGCCTTTCTTTAAGACTCCCCATGAAAGCTCTTCCAAGAGATGCCGGTCATGGAGAAGATCTGGATGATTTGCGCTCAAACGGTTCCAGAGATCAAGAGCCTCCTCTTCATGCCCATTTGCAGCCAGCGCCTCGACCAATGTTTTTCCAGCCGTGAGAGAATCGGGGAATTTTACGGCGAGCATCGAAGCCTCATTCAAGGCGGAATCGGGATCTTCAATCAAAAGATGAGCCTGGACTCTACGGACGCCTTCCGCTTCCGTAAAATGAGGATCTCCTTGAATGAAGCTCAGTGGTGCCAAAAGGATCAACCAATTCATGAAAACCCCGTTTTTCCCTTTGTATATCCGAGACAGCACTTATAGTGAAGGATTCTGATTTCTCTTCTAGAAAAGTGGAATTTTTAAGCCAATTTGCCGAGAACCCTACCGCCGATGAGATGAAAATGGAGATGAAAAATAGTCTGGCCAGAATCTGGGCCGTTATTGGTTAAGAGCCGATACCCTTCTTCAATCCCCTTTTCCTCCGCAATTTTTTGAGCCACTTGGATAATTTCCCCGATCAAAGGAAAATCTTCCGGCTCTAAACTTTGCAAATTGGGAATCTCTTTTTTGGGCATGATGAGAATATGAACCGGTGCGACTGGATAGAGATCTTCGATAGCCAAGATCCGCTCGTTTTCGAACACCTTTTTGGAGGGAATTTTCCCCTGAATGATCAAACCAAATACCGTTGACATTTTACCCTTTCTTCAATGCGATATGGAGCGCCTTGATCGCATCCTCTTTTGTCTCCCAAATGGAGATGAACCGCCCCTTGTGACAAAAAATCGCACCCTCAATCCCGCTCACTCTTTGGAGCTCATCTTCATGCAACCCCGCCCAGTCTAGAGGAAGTGGACAGCGCACTTTCATTCTCTCATTCAGATTCGGAGGGATTCCCCGCAGCTTCCAGTGATTGCCTGCTGGCATGATCACAAATTGCGCCGGATGCACTTCTCCCCCTAAGTCAAAGAAATTATCCATCCAAGGAAGCGACTCCTCAAAAATCATGACATTGCCAGCGCCTGCCATCTTTTTCTTAACCGTAGCTCGGCAATCCAAAGTATAAAAATGGCGCTTCCGGATTCGATCGAGGTGGCCGATTACAAAATCGACTGCCTGAAAAAAGGCCTGCGTCATCTCTTCTGGAGAGGTGTCATATTCAATCGGCAAAAAATTAGAAACTACCTGCGAAAAAGAGGTGATTCCAGGCTCGAGTTTTGCAATCCCATTATCATGGGCATCCACGCCTGAGATGAGCGATTTATTGTAATGATCGTAGAGATCGGGATCCAGGATTTGCCTGTCTTTCAAAAACTGCAAAATCATTCCCGCAGAGCTCAAAGGACCTTTATAGCCTGCCTGATGGTGGTCAAACCGCTTTTTCCCCGGATCGTAAAGACCGCCTACATCGCAGACATAGTCGCATCGATCCAGCTTTTCCGCATCGCGCGTCCGGTAGATTTTATCCCGATCAATACACCCAAAAAGGAGAAGAAGCGAACAGGCGGTTACTTCATCTGCATGGAAGGATCCGTCGTGAGTGCCAAAGCTTGCTTGAATAATCGATGAATGCATTTTTTTCTTTGCGTCTTAAACAGGCAAGTTTATTCTAAAGCTCAATTACCCTCAAGAGAGGTTCCCATGAAAATCACAAGTCCCGCCTTTAAAGAAGGGGGAATGATTCCCTCGCTCTACACCTGTGAAGGAAAAAATATCAATCCTCAGCTCGAATTCGAAAATATTCCTCCAGGGACAAAAAGCCTAGTCCTCATCATGGACGATCCCGATGTCCCCGCCTCCGTCCGCCCTGAACGGATGTACGACCACTGGGTTGTCTTCAACATCCCCCCTTCCACTCATAAAATCAAAGAACACACAACCCCGCCAGGAATCCAGGGACGGAGCACAAATGGCAAAAATCAATATGTAGGCCCCTGTCCCCCATTTGGAGAGCACCGCTATTTCTTCAAATTCTACGCCCTCGATACCATGCTCGATCTTCCGCTTGGCGCCACAAAGAAAGAAGTGGAAAAAGCCATGCATGGACACATCATCGCCGAGTGCCACCTCATGGGAAAATACGAGAAAGGAAAGGGAGTCCAGAGGGCGTGAGCCCTTTGGCCAGCAAAGCTA
>JAZKAZ010000048.1:6420-6990 GCA_040388845.1 Chlamydiota bacterium
CCTTAAATCCACACACCAAATCGTCTTCCATGCTCGCGAGCGCTCACCTCTGTTGTCGGCAAATTCGGATGGATGAAATTCAATACCAAATTGGCACCTGACCAAATGACAACAAAAGCTGAACTCCTATATTGTCGAATCTCCCGATGCATCAAACCAAAAGTAATCGTCCCTGGGTCTGGCGCAAATATTCTCAAAAGCACCACAATCAAACCATGCCATACAGTTACAATTGCAGCCACAACAGCAATCCCTAAAAAGCCGCACTCGGCAAGCGCTCGCGTCCCTGGAGATGGCAAAACCCTAAATTCCGGGTCTCCCAGCCAATTTCTCTCTTCCCCTTGAGGATTTCTCCAGACAATCAATTTTGTCATCCATTGGCTTGTGATATTGGCCATAATTTTCTCCCTAAAAAAACGAACTACTTTACACGCTCTTGATATTTTTTCGTCAACCGATTTTTTGAAGAACTCCTTCCTGCAAGGAAGGGGGATGGCCAAGTTCCTTGCCGCGAATGAATAGATAGCTCGCTTGGGCCCTGTGCCCTGAAGGACCGGGATTGCGCTGAGC
>JAZKAZ010000049.1:0-5745 GCA_040388845.1 Chlamydiota bacterium
ATGCTTTCTATTTTATGTTTTTTTTTGAAAGATCAGAAGTGAAATTTTTCAGCGTTTACTCTTGTAGCTTATAGACAAAGCAGATTATCCTCTAGGCCATGGTTAAATTAAATCATCACTACCAAAAACTCTCGGAGCAGACCTTCTTCCCAGAAATCGATCGGCGGCTAGAGGCTCATAAGGTGAAATACCCCAAGCCTGAATTAATTGATTGGATCGGAAATCTCCCCTCGCTGCTCCCCTCTCTTGCCGTAGCCTTGAGTGCAGCCTCTCAAGAAATGAGTGAAAAAAAGATCATACAGACCTCTCAAGGAGATTCTTTCCTGCGAGAGAAGATTGCCGAATGCGATTACCCGCACCTCAAAATTTCCCCCGATGAAATCTTTGTCTCAGACGGATCCAAATCTGACCTTGCCAATATTCAAGAAATTTTTTCCCCAGAAAATCGAGTGGCGCTTGCCGACCCAACCCCTCTTGTCTCTCTCGACACCAACATCATGGCAGGCCGTACCCGCCTCCCTTTAAAAGACGGTCGTTATGGAGGAGTCATTTACCTTCCCTGCACTGAGGCAAATGACTTTAAACCTGAACCGCCCCAGTCCCATGCTGATCTAATCTATCTTTCCTCGCCAAATACCCTGACCGGAGTTGCAATCGACACTCCTCTTTTAAAAAAATGGGTAGATTACGCAAAAAACCATCAAGCAGTGATCTTTTTTGATGGCGCCTTGACTGCCAACATCACCTCGGATGCCCCGCGCTCCATCTATGAAATCGAAGGGGCAAAAGAAGTCGCCATTGAATTTCGAAGTTTTTCTCCACTTCCCTGCTCTTATCTCGTAATTCCTCGGCAGCTGGAAATCCAAGATGCCGGTAAAACACAATCGCTAGGAGCTCTTTGGAAAAGACGCTCCGAGACCAAGTTTGCTGGGGTCCCCTATCCAATCCAAAAAGCGGCAGCCGCTTTCTACAGCGCTCAAGGTCAAAAAGAGATGCACGAAAAGATGCACGGGGACAGAGAGAATCTTATTTATTTGAAACAAGGACTGCAGGATCTTGGATTTAGTGTTTATGGCGGGATCGACGCGCCCCATATTTGGTGGAAGACCCCTAAATCAATGAATTCCTGGGATTTTTTTGATCTTTTATTAGAAAAAGCAGGACTCACCACCCTTCCGGGAATTGGCTTTGGCCAAATGGGAAATGGATTCGTCCGCATCGCCTCCCCTTCCAGCCGGGATCAAGTTGAAGAGGCCCTTTTGAGACTTAAAAAAATGTGTGAAAAATGAGATTGACAATCCCCCCTCAGCAAACCGCTTTTTTTACCCAAAATGGGTACATTGAATTCGAGGGGATTTTAGAGAATCCCAATTTTATTTTTGAGAGCCTCCGGAAAGCGGCGGCAGCGCGGCTGTCTTTAAGCGTGGCAAAGCTTGCACAGAAATCTCCTGCGGAACTCTATCTTGCAGGCAGAGACCTTTGGCGCCTCGAAACTACGTTAGCCAATCTCTTTATAAGAAAACTTGCCCCCTTTGCCTTTGCATTGACTGCCAAACAATCCTTGCGCTTGGCTGCCGACCAATGGATTCCAGCTCATCTTTCCAAAGAAAAAGCAACCTCACTGAAAGATCTCTTCAGCATCCAGGGTTTGAGCCTAGGATTCTTAATCAGTTCGGGATCTGCTGGAGAGCCCGCCCGCTCAGAGCTTGGCCTTCTCCCCCTTCCTTCGAAGCCCGGCAGCGTCCTCTTCTTCCAACCCCATCTGCTCTTGGATTGGCCGAGACTGATCCACCTGCCGCCCATCGATCTCTACTTAGGCGCCTATGCACTTCCGATTTCGGTCTATGTGCAAAATCTCAAAGATCCATCGACCAATTTCCTCAAGCAATTCAACTATGGCTTTGGAGATGTTTTGAAAAATGAGTTCCATCCCCTGATTGTTCAATAATTAATTGATTCCCATTCTCTCTTCCAAAGAACGCATGATGGCGCCTGCAATGAGCACGCTCGACCGATCCTCTGTCGGATCGATCGCCTCTCCACCTGCCGCTGTCCAAATCAACTGATCGATCTTTAAACGCTCTGCCTCAGGGAGTAGCAAGAGCCCTTCCATTCCTTCGACTAACCTGCCAAAGAAAAAGGCCTCTGCTACCCTCACTTGGTGTTGAAGCGCATTGATATAATCATCGAGTGCATGGGCAAGAACTTCCGGGCTCATGAGGACCTCCCATTGAAGGCAAGGATTTGGCGCTGCTGAAGAGGATCCAAGCTCTGAAAAGCATTGAGAGAATGTTCCTTTCGCATGCGGGCTGCAATGTGCTCTAGCCTGCTTGCAAAGGTCGGCTCGAGCGAATGGCAATTGAGTTCCTTAGCTAGGGGAAAAACAAACTCAAAATGAAGGATTTCAAGCTGTTTTTTTGCCTCAATACAAATTTTTTGCACTCTTGGCGAGGCGTCGTCCGCAGAAATTACAGACGCCCTTTCCTGCAATGCGAGGAGTTTTTCTGCAATTTCATCGGGCGGTAAATAGTTCCATTGAATCTCTAATTCTTCAATTTGTTGAGAGAGCGCATTCACCTCTGAGATGAGCGCAATCTGCCGATTCATCCAAGCGCTTTTCTTCTCTTCTAATTTCAAAAACCGCTGAGAGCACTCGCTTATTTTTTCCGAGGTCGTAGATATTGAAAGCTCCTCTCCGATCTCCTGGATTTCACCTAACGATAAATCACCAGAGGCAAGCTTTGCATCTAAGCCCGCAAACCTGCGCGCATCTGGCGGAAATGGACGAATATTACTACCCATAATAACCCCCACCTTTTATGTTATTAGTTTTTAAGAGGATTTATTAATCGAATACACTTCCCCTGTCTCTATTTTATAATAAATCGAGTTATTAATCAATTAGTAGACATTATTTCAATAACGTGCTGCGAGATAAGATCGTTGGAGCAAATAGGGCTAAAACCCCAAAAAATTGCAAAACTAGGGGAAAAAGAGAGTTAAATGCCCAAATTCTTACCCGAAGTCTTTGTTTCTACTGATTTTCTCTGTTTTTTTTACCATTCCTGGTATTCTCGCCCTTTTTTAAAATAAAGGGCTAAAAAATGAGCGCTTCTATATCGGCATTGGAACAAAAATCTCCATCTCTCCAAGTAAACATCTCTAAAAAGAGAAAAGCCACTGAACTTACTCGGTCTGATTGGAAAACGCATTCTTTTTTTCAAACAACCCACCTTCCGTTAGAAATTGCCCAAACAATTGTCCCTTATCTTACGAAAGAGGGCCTCGGAAAATCGCTTCTCATTAACCACACTTGGAATACTTTGGCAAAGGATGAAGCATCCGATCGTTTGAAGAAAGAGGGCTATCCAGAATCTCTGATAAAACTAGTCAATAGCGTTCGGATGCTTTGCGCTGAAATACGCGTTCTTTCTCTGTGGCCATTTGCAGATACTTTGCGTTTAGATGCACATGCTTTTATAGATGCGGCTCGAGGGATCAATAGTGCGATGTGTTTTTTTGCTTATTTAGAAAATAATAAACGGGACACCGTGATTTCTATGGCAGTGAAAGAAAAAAATACAGGTGCAAATGACTTTGGACCAATCATAACGAAAACTTACTACAATACGATTTATGAATGACTCGAAAGGCTCTCTCTATGCACCCTTCGACCGAAACGTTCTCGAAATAGTTGCCAAGCAAATGGAGATGGGGAAAGGCTTTTTGAAGTCTCGCTTCAAAATGGGCAATCTTTTGCCAATAGCCCACTTCAAAAAGAGGGATCGCATCTTTTGCAAAAAAAACAGAAGCATCGAGCGGCGCACCATCGATTCCCAAATGGCGCTTGGCTGCCTCTAAAGCGGCCTCTAAAGGGCGAGGCTCCTCTTTTCGGATCATCGCAGTCAGGCGCGTTGCGCTGCCGCAATGTTCTGGGAAAATAGAAGAATCAAAAATCATCCCTAAAAGGGATTCTTTTTCTTGAGTGGGAGCTAGGTAGCCAAATCCCTTTTTAGGAAGGACATTTCCTTGAAATGCGAGATTCACAACGGAAAGGGAATTCATCGCAAATTCTTCACCTGTTAACCGTCCGATGGCAGGCGCCGGCAGCGCTGAAAAAATGTGGTCTGCCCTCCATTTTTGTCTTCCAGCAAGGATCTCCCCATCCGAGATCTGTTCCACTTCACAGTTAAAAACAATCCGCAGATCGATTTTTTTTTGCATCGCTTCAATCAACGACTCAAATCCGCATCGCAGCGTGAATAGCCCTTTCTGATCTGTTGTTTTCTTTGTAGAAAACATTCCGCGGACAACGGATCCCTTTTCTCTTTCCCACTGAAACAGTTTGGAAAAACAGGAGCGGATGGAGAGTTTCCGGATATCGCCTGCGTAAATGCCAAGCGCAAGAGGATCGAAGAGCGTCTCGGCAATTTTCGGAGAAAAACGACGCGCAGAGAACTCATAGATGGATTCATCCTCACAGGTTCCCTTTGGGATGAAGGGCTCGCAGATGAGCCTGGGAAGAAGCATAGGGAGGAACGAGGTTGCGGTGCGTAGATGGCCCCGATGCCAAAGGTAGCGCTTCGCTGCCTTTGGGTCTGAGAAAATCAGTTCGTTTTCTAATCCTAGATCTCGAATCAGTGCGAGTAAATAAGGAGCTCTTTGTCTCTGAAATGTGCGAGGGCCGAGTTCATATAAAAAACCATTTTGTTTTTTTGTCTGGATGAGGCCACCCAGGCGATCTGTCTTTTCAAGCAAGGTGATCTTACAGGCGGGGTTGAGACGGTGGAGCCACCAGGCAGCGCTTAATCCAGAGATCCCTCCCCCTAAAATGAGCGCGCTCATATGGCTCTAGAAAATTTGCCCTCGGAGAGGTACGCATCGAAAGGGGCTGCCACCAGCCGGATCAAAAGACGGCCCAGGGCAGTGGCGGTCAGCCTTGTGCTCGTCTCCTCTAAAAGCCCCTCTTCAGATAAATGACTGAGCGCTTTTTTTAAGGCTTCAAAATGGAGATCAAAATCTTTTCCAAAGCGCATTCGAAATTCTTCCTTATCGAGCTCAAATCTGCACATAAGCGATTGGATCACAAATCTGCGGCACAGATCTTCCTCTGTCAATTGAAACCCTCGGTGGATCGGGACCTTTCCCCTCTCAATGATCCCTTGGTATTCTTCTATTTCTTTGCTGTTTTGGAAATACCCATTTTCTAAAAAACCGATCGCAGTCATCCCAAAAGAGATCATATCTTCGGCCAGCTGCACCGAGTAGCCTTGAAAATTGCGGGTCAGTTTTTTGGTGAAATAGGCTTTTGCAATTGGATCAGAGGGAAGTGCGAAATGGTCCATTCCAATGGCTGCGTAGCCTGCTTCCATAAACCTAGCCCTTGCCTCTACATAGATTTGGAATTTTTCCTCCGTAGAGGGCAGCGTTTCATCGGGGATCGCATTTTGATGCTTTTTTATCCAGGGAACCTTGGCATAGGAATAAAACGCGATCCGGTCGGGTTTGAGCTGAATGAGTCTCAAAGCCGTTTTGCCAAAACTCTCAGGCGTTTGAAAGGGCAGCCCATAAATCAAATCGATATTGATCCCCTCGAATCCAATCTCGCGGGCTTTGAGATAGGTCTGCACAGTCATCTCTTCGCTCTGGCGCCTTTTCACAGCTTCTTGGACGATCGGATCGAGATCTTGCACTCCAAAGCTCACGCGGGTAAATCCAAGGCGTTTGAGAGCGGTCAGTTTTTTC
>JAZKAZ010000049.1:5755-6560 GCA_040388845.1 Chlamydiota bacterium
TGCAAAGACTGTCCTCGGATCGATTTCAATAGAAATCTCCGCATCGGGAGCCCAGATAAAATACTCTTGAAGAGTCTCCATCAAACGTTCAAATTCGATTTCCGTAAGGCTCGTGGGGGTTCCACCGCCTAAATGAAGTTGAGTGACAATCCGTTTTGTAGAAAATCTGCCGGCAGTTAGCCGAATCTCTTTAAGAAGATGGACTAAATAGGTGGCTTGCCTTTCCGGTTTTCTATTTAAGACAACAGAACAGCCACAGAAAAGACACATTGTTTTACAAAATGGGATATGAATATAGAGGGAAAGCGGCTTGTCCGAGAGATTGAATTGAGCCAATTTCTCCAGATAAATGCTTTCTTCAATGGGTTTAAACTGAGGCGCTGTTGGATAGCTCGTGTAGCGAGGAACAGGCCGGTTCCATTTGGAAAGAAGAGAGGGATCTACGCAAATCAGATCTTTGAACATCGGTTGAGAATCATCTCAGCTTTGGCCATTTTCCGCGACCAAAGAGAGATGATCCCTAGAGTTTAAAACTCATAATCAGAGAGGGAATTTTCTGTTTTTTGTTTTTTAGAAGTTTCTTTCTCATCGCTTCTTTCCATGGGTCTTTTTGCATTTTCCTTAGACTGCTCCCATTCTAAAAAAACCTCGTTTTCAATGCCATGGTTGCGAGCAAATGATCTCATGCCGCTTAAAATTTGAGACTCAGTCATCCAAAGAACATCGCTATTTTCTGGATCTGCCGTGTGGGGATTATAAAGGAGCTCCATACTCGCAGCCTCGTAACATTCCTTCTCAAAGTCCT
>JAZKAZ010000050.1:0-9648 GCA_040388845.1 Chlamydiota bacterium
AATTAGGAGTCCAGAGGACGCCAGTCCTTTGGCGGCAGAGCCTTCCTCGCATCCTGTCTATCCTTAGGCGTTATCCTAAAGCTACTTCGGCGTTATCTTTGTAATTTGGCGCATACAGCAAAGATGTTAGTACTGTAATCAGTATGAAATTTTGCAAAAATCTTGCCCGTAAAGACTCTGCGCAGTAGAGTCTTTGCTCGCAATTTTCAAAAATAAGGAGTTCTCAATGTCAACCCCTGTTTCAAAAGACAAAACCCCGATTGTTTTTTCTACCTCTATTTCACAACCTGAGATAACCCCAGACGCTCTTTTATTGAAGTCGATTCAATCAAATGATTTAGGAAAAGTGCAGAAAGCTTTAGAAAACAGAGCAGATCCAAATAGCTTAAGCGATGATCAAGACAAATATGTGCTTCACATTGCGGCCGAAAAGGGAAATCCTTTGATTGTAAAAGAACTTCTCAACCATGGGGCTCGTGTAGGCATGCGTTCTTGGAAATGGCGCGATACTCCTCTTCATAGGGCTTGCGTATTTGGTCATGCCGACGTCGCTCAGGAATTAATCAAAGCAAAAGCCGAGATCAATCTGAGAAATAGTAACTGCTGGCAAACCCCTTTAGAGCTCGCAATTGATTTCAAACACCTAAAGTGTTGCGAGGTCCTTTTAAATGCCAAGGCCAGCCCTAACGAAAGAAACCTGAATCACGGCAGCTCACCATTCATCACCGCCTGTGATACACAAAACTACGAGATTGTAAAATTGTTACTTTCCAAAGGAGCTAATCCAAAAAAATCGAGTTTTCAAACGGCACTGAGTGCAGCTATGGGCAGTCCTTCCATCGTCTCTCTTTTGGTGCAATATGGCGTGGATGTAAATGAACCAAATGAAATAGGTCAGTACTACGCCTCCGGTTATCGGCCATTGCACAAAGCTGCGCTACTTGCAGCAGATGAATCGTTTGAACTCTTGCTAAACGCTGGCGCAGATGTAGATCTAGGATGCGTTGGCCTTAAGGAAGAACGTCCGATTGATATTGCCAAGTGGCGCCTCATCCAAGAAAGAACAAATCCACAGAATTCTTCAGAGCAGACCGCATCTATCATCAAACGATTGGAAAACATCATCCGGATGATCGAGGAAAAATCGAAAAGCACCTCACAGCTCGAATCAAAAGATCATCTCCCTAAAGAACTTCCCGAGTCTAAAAAGAACAACATCTCCCCGAATAAATAATTTACTCAGCAGTTCTCGCCTTCGCGGGAGCTGCTGCCCCATTGGGATCTTCTTGCCTAAAACTCTAAAAGCGGAGATTCTATCTACGGTATGGAAAACGTAGCTGTTAAAAACTTCCTCATCGGCAACGGACAGCCGCTCACCGTTATCTGCGGTCCTTGCGTTATTGAAGACGAGGCCTTCACGCTCCGCGCAGCGGACACGCTGAAAGAAATCTTCAGCGCCTTCCCTTTCCAATTCATCTTCAAAGCCTCCTACGACAAAGCCAACCGGAGCTCCATCCACTCTTTCCGCGGACCCGGCATCGATGCAGGACTCAAGATCCTCCAGCGCATTCAAAAAGAGCTCGATCTCCCTGTGCTTTCAGATATCCACTCTGAAGAGGAGGCCAAACTTGCAGGCAGCATCTGCGACATCATTCAAATCCCAGCATTCCTCTGCAGACAGACCGATTTAATCATCGCAGCGGCGCTTACTCCTGCCGCAGTGAATGTGAAAAAAGGGCAATTTGTCTCCCCTTGGGATATGAAAAACGTCGTCGAAAAATTCATTTCCTGCGGAAACCGACGTCTCATTCTAACTGACCGAGGAACCTCTTTCGGCTACAACAACCTAGTCAGCGATATGCGAGCCATCCCCATTATGCAGAAATTTGGCTTCCCCGTTTGCTTCGACGCCACCCATTCAGCCCAGCTTCCTGGAGGCCTCGGAAGCACGTCCGGCGGCCAAAGAGAATTCATCCCCATTCTTGCAAAATCTGCGATTGCAGCCGGCTGCAACGCCCTTTTTATCGAAGCCCATCCCGATCCATCAAAAGCCAAAAGCGATGCAGCCACTGTGATGCCTTTTGACGCCCTTAAAACCTTGCTTCGTCAAATCGAAAAGCTCTATGATGTGATCCAAGAAGAGAGCTGCTGCAAACTGTAGAAGAGGGAGTCCAGAGGACGGACAGTCCTTTGGTGAACCCCACTTCTGCAAACTAGAATAAATCTTATGTTTCAACGAACTATTTTTAGCTTTCTTACGCTCGCTGCCTCCGCAATTGCTGCCGTCTATTACTTTCACATTCGAGTACAGCCTGGCGATGGTCCCACCTACAAAAAAATGGTCCAGGAAAATATGCAGCTCCGCTCTCGGGATGCGCTCGAGCGGCAGCCCCTCCATCAATTTCGCAAGACGGTTCAAAAAGATATCTGGGATATGGATGGTTCTGAGCGGCTTCATTTCCAGCTTAAAAGCTCTGAGTCTGAGCTGATTTTAACGCAAAAAAAAGGAAAAGCGGAAGCCATTGAAAAGCTCAAACAGATCACTTGCTGGATTCAAGATGAAATCGATCCCAAACTGTGCATGAGCCAACTGCGAAGAATTTCCGCAGAAGAGGGCATTTACTATTTTCCCTCGCACCGATTTTTGGCAGAGACCGTTGATCTAGCTTTTTTCCGCTATCCAGGAATTGAGCTCCCCCTTTCTTTGCTGGGACAAAAGCCATTTCTTGTCGGAACTGCGAAACAATTGAGTTTTTCAGCAGCCGAAAAACTTCCCATTTTCACAGCCTTTCACCTGAAAGCCAAGCTCGATCTCCAAAAAGGATTCCCGTGATCCCTCTGCTCTTAAGCATCCAACTTATTTCCAGCCAGCTCTCTGCGGACCGAACCGATTACGATGGAAAAACGCTGACCTTTACAGGCAAATTTGAACTCAGCCACCCGCTAGGGACTATTTATGCAGAAAAAGCCACCCTTGAAAATCTTCAAATGCATCCCCGCACCTCTTCAAAAACCTTTCCACTCTCCTTAGAAAATGGAGTAAAAATTATCTCTTTCCAAGAAGAGCCCCCCATTTCTATTTCCGCAGATCACGCGCTCTCAGAGATCCCCGCTCTCTTCACATTGACCGAACTCCAAGAAGCCCGCTTTTTTAAAGATGTAGAGATCAAAATTTTTAGCAAAGACCCAGTCACAGCTCGTGGAGGATCGGCCCTCTACACAAGCGGATCCATGACCCTTTACCCTTCCCTTCCGAAGATCTCTTGCCAACTGCTCCAAGAAGATAACCGAATTGATGCCGCTGAAATGTCCTTCCATTTCAAAAACCAGGAAGTCCACTGCCAAAAACCCAAAGGGATTTTCCCCCGTCATGCACTGGAATTTTCCGCACAAACGCTCCAATGGAAAAAAGGACATTTAAAATTAAACGGAAGCGTTACACTGAAGCAATCAGAACTTTTTGTTGAAGCAGAACGAGGAGAGCTCATCTGTTCAGATCAACTGGATCCCAAACTGATGATTTTGGAGGGAGACGTACGCCTCGTTTCTTCCCGGATCCAAGATAAACTCAGCTTTGCAGCAGCTGATAGAGTCGTGTTCGATCCAATAGAAAAGACCCTCGTCTTTTCCTCCTCTGCCCCGAAAAAAGTCCTCTTTTGGCAAGAAGGACTCTTTTTAAGCGCAAACCAAGTTCGGGTAGACACTAAAAAAGAATCGATCCAGGGAGATGGAGATGTCCATTTTACATTTAATCCCGAAGAGAAAAATTATATAGAAGAGCTTTTTTCAAAGTATTTATGAACTTAATCGAAGTAAAAAATCTTGTGAAGAGGTACGGCGGCAAACCCGTTGTCAATGGACTTTCATTTGAAGTTGCCCCCGGCGAAGTCGTCGGACTGCTAGGACCCAATGGAGCCGGGAAAACAACTGCTTTTTATATGGCAGTAGGCCTCATCCATCCGGACGAAGGAGATATTTACTTCCATGGGAAAAATGTGACCGCAATACCCGTCCATAAGAGAGCTAAAATGGGACTTGGTTACCTGGCTCAAGAACCTTCCGTTTTCCGCTTTCTTACCGTTGAAGAAAACATTCTCTGCATCCTCGAAACCCTGTCCTTAACTCAAGCACAAAGAGAAACACGGCTCACACACCTTCTCCAAGAACTCCATTTGGAACATTTGCGCAAAAAAAAGGCAAACACCCTATCCGGGGGAGAGCGAAGACGCCTCGAAATCACCCGCGCCCTTGTGACAGAGCCCACCCTTCTTCTTTTGGATGAGCCCTTTGCCAATATCGATCCCCTGGCCGTTGCCGACCTCAAACACCTCATCCGCATCCTCAAGAAAAAAAAGATCAGCGTCCTGATCACCGACCATAACGCCCGAGAAATCTTCACGATTGTCGACCGCAGCTACTTAATCCAAGAAGGAAAAGTCCTTCTTTCAGGAACGATGAACGAACTCCTGGCCCATGCAGGCGCCCGCCAGAGCTATTTCGGAGAAGATTTCCGGCTGTAAAGAACCGATTGCCTTCAGCACCTGACTCACAGATAGCGTATCCAAACAATCGCTCCTCTTGCTTCCCCCGCAGCCATCTCGATAACAAGGGCGGCAACTCAAATTTTGCGAAACAATCCGAGCCCTCACATTGCGCCAAGGCCCCCAAGTCACATCCGAAGTAGGCCCAAAAATAGCCACAACCGGCTTTTGCAAAGCAGACGCCATATGAAGCGGCACAGAGTCGACACAAATCAAAATCTCAGACATCTCAATCAACGCCCCAAGCTCCTTCAAGCTAATTTTCCCAGAAAGCCGAATCACATCCAATCCTTCTGCAATCTCGTCCACCATCGCAATCTCATCCCCGTCTGGCCCCGAAGTAAAAACCAACTTGATCCCCCGCCCCACTAAAATCCGACACAACTCCCGCATCTTTTCCACAGGCCAGCACTTAAATCGCCAACGCGATGTCGGGTGAATGAGAAAAAAAGACTCCCCTCCCACACGCTCTCGCATCGCAGAGCGCGCTTCTTCCGGAATCTCCAGAAACAACTCCCGCTCTTCCATTTCCGGAAAAAGCCCGATCCGCCGCAGAACGTCTAAATTCCTCTCAACCGTATGGCGCAACCCCGGACAATGCTTGGCCACATGCGTGTAAACCTTTTTTTGCCACTTCCCCTTAGGCTCGAACCCTACCCGAACCTGAGCCCCCGACATCATGGCGACAATCACCCCCCGATCCCCTTCCGTCAAATTGACAACCAAGTCGTACTTTTCCTTCCGAATCTTCCGTAAAAGAGCCCATTCCTTGCGCAGACGCCCCAAAAAGCCCAATTTTTTCCATTTCCGATCATACCCAATCAAAACCCCAATTGCCGGATGCCCCGCCAG
Organism: Chlamydiota bacterium; assembly: GCA_040388845.1. GTDB lineage: Bacteria > Chlamydiota > Chlamydiia > Chlamydiales > SM23-39 > JAZKAZ01. The sequence goes on from JAZKAZ010000050.1 coordinate 5,394, forward strand.
CATAGGAAACGCCTCCTCATAAACATAGGCATCCACCTGCGCACCCGGCAATCTTTTTTTCAATACAGAAAAAACAGGAGCCGTCAGGAGGACATCGCCGAGATGGCGCATCTTAACGACAAGCACCTTTTTGACTCTTTCTAAGTCGGGATAATCACCATAAGTCATTTTCACCTCTGAAATGATCCAATCTTAAATATTTTCGCACATTTTCCATAGAACTTCCTCGAGATTTATTAGACCCTAGATTACAATGTCATTGCAATTTTACCTTATTGGAGATCCTCATGGCCCAAAATACCACGCAAACCTTAGAGCATACCCTCTCTATTATCAAGCCCGACGCCGTCGGCCAAAATATGATTGGCAATATCCTCGAATATTTTGAAAGAGAAGGCTTAAATGTCGTAGCTGCTAAGATGTTGCACCTGACACAGGAACAAGCCAAGTCTTTTTACGCGATCCATAAAGAGCGTCCCTTTTTCAAAGAACTCGTTGATTTCATGACTTCAGGACCGGTCCTCGTGCTGGTGCTTGAAGGAGAAAACGCGATTACCCGCAACCGAGAGATTATGGGAGCAACCGACCCATCGAAAGCGGCAGCAGGTACGATCCGCGCAGACTTCGCAACGAGCATCGAGCGAAACGCAGTGCACGGATCAGATAGCGCACCTACCGCTAAAACGGAGATCGCGTTCTTTTTCAAACACAATGAGATCTTTCCTCGCTCGTAAGTCAAATAGATTCCCTTGAGAGTTCTTTCCGATACAGATTCCCGCTGATTTGACATTAGCGGGGTCTCGTGCGGATGTGGTTTGTGAACGTCCAGAATGAGATCTCTTTCCTCTTCAAGACACGCATAGCGGAACTTGTTCTAGCAGACTCTTTTATGGATAATTTGCTCTACTCATCTTCCTTTTTTATTATTCTACCAATGGTTAGGAATTTTTTATGATTTCAGATATTAAAACCGGGACAATTCACTTCGATCCACACCAAACCCAGCATCCTCTGGATCCGTATTTGGGCAATTATTCTAGAGAAATGAACAGAACGGTGACCTTAATAGTTCAGGGAGAAGATCTTTATTCCAATCCAAACCGGTCTAGTATCATAGTTCTGGCAGCGAAGGCGTTTGCTTCTAACTATCGGTTAAAAGACTTACCACTCGTGGCTGACTCGCATTATTCCATAAATAACTCCACTTCTATTGACGAACTTTTGAATATTACGCCGGCGGATCTTACAGAACATTTGAACTTTGCCTTAAGATTCGATCAAATCCTAAATGCCACCGGCTTATCGGTCACTATTGAGACAGCGCCTGTAGACGGAAGGGTTCAGGGCTAGCAATTTCCCCAGCAAAGCAATTCGTGCACGCCCGATCTTTAAAAACCTTCTAGGCCTTTTTCTGCGAGTTTCTTCATTCAACGAGTGGTTATGCGTGTATATTTTATGAGGCTCAAAGCGTCATATTAAACTAGTACCAACCTTACAATTCTCAGCCCATTTTCAAAAAAATATAACTAAATATTTTTTATTATATTTCTCCATATTTTTCCTTGATCTTTCAATAATGATCAGGCTATCATCAGAAACCAAACTTAGATGACTGCATTTTATTGAATAAAATAAATCCTTCCAGGTTTTATTCATGAGGAAAAATACCCCATGTATCTAACAGTTAAATATGACAAGGAATTAAATATATCGCAAATAATTGATAAAATTGGCAACTTAAATGCGCCTCATATTATTTTATGGTATATTGGGACATCTGGCTTAAAAAAATGGGGAGCTGAGTTTTATAGAGATTTATTGATAACTCCAATTTTAAATATTAATGAAAAAGCGACACTTTGGCTAGTCGATCTTACCGCCTGGGGAGCATTAAAAAACCCTAAAATTTCTATTAAAAAATATAGCAATCACGCAACAACTATTGACAATCTTAACAACGAACGAATTAATTGCATCAAATCTTCTGATATATTCAATAAAATCAAATCCATTACAGAACAACACATTATTAATTACCTCGAAAAAGCCCTCTCAAGAAATTTCATCTGGCAAGCTAGCGCAAATATTCCCAGCAATCATCTAAACATCAGGGACCTGTTTGAAAATTCCTGCTGTTTACTTTCAAAGTTTTATGACTTTACTACTAGTAAAAGTTACTCGATGTTGCAATACCTGGAAGGCTGTTTATTGGTTGAAGAAATCATTCACAAAACCCTCAACAAAGTCACTGATGAAAAAGAAATTCAAATTGTTTTCGCCCTTCCCAATGACGAGATAAAATATTATCAAGACGAAACAAATTGTTTTGAAAAAGACTTGAAATTTATAATAAGCAATCTTCACAACAAAAAAACTAACGACATAAAAATTACCGTGACTTTTTTCTCATTTAAATATGGAGAATTCTCCCATCAGCGCCCTTATAACGCTCCAGGCAAAACACTCAAAAAAAATGAACTAACAAGCGCACTTGGATTTGGTAATAACTTGATTTCTGAAGGAGGTGAACATGTCGCTGCAGTTATGTATCCCAAATTCTAAAAATTCAACAGAAAATCTTTGTCTATCTCAATTTGAATTGGAAAGCAAACGGCTATTTATTCGTTACTACAAAGAAACAGATTTCGAAAATAGCACGATATTATACGGAAATGAAACCATAACTAAATACTTTGACCATGGCCTGCCCAGATCAAAGGATGAAGTTAAAAATCTCATTAAAAAAATGTGCGAATTAGCCGAAAAAGGCGAACCGTTTGGTTTGTTTTCAATTTTCAAAAAAGACGACATGAGTTTTATTGGGCATATAGATTGCCTTCCTACAAATACCGCAGGAATCATAGAAATTGGCTATATTCTACATAATCATTTTCAAAACCAAGGATTTTGCTCTGAAGCGGTTAGAGCTTTTTTATTTGACTACATTAGTACTATGAATTCCAGAGTGGATGGCATTAAAATCTACAGGGTTATAGCGACCGTTCATCCTGAAAATAGCGCCTCTAAAAAAATCATCGAGAACCTTGGAATGAGATTTGAAAAATCCCTCAACCGCTTTGGCCAACCTCGCATTAAATATTTCTTAAACCTAACATAACTGAGATTTATAATTATAAAAACATGAAAGAAGAACAAAAATTAGTTCATCACAAAAGATGATCTTGCCATTATTTTTTAAGTAACCAGGAGAAAATTTATGAGAAAATCTAGCCCGCCACAACATATTTGGCCAGCCGAAGAATACCACAAGCACTCTTCGGTACAGAGGGAAGCCGCAATGCAGATTTTAGAATATATTAAATTAAATGGTGACGAACAAATCCTAGATATTGGGTGCGGAGATGGCAAGATAACAGCACTAGTGGCATCTCGTGTGCCTACAGGCTCGGTTCTTGGCGTAGATCTTTCGCCAGAAATGATTAATTTTGCCAAAAATGCTTTTCCAGAAAATGATTATTCTAATTTAAGATTCTCACACCAAGACGTCCAACAATTAAACTATATTGAAAAATTCGATATTTTGTTTTCTTCTTTTGCTCTGCAGTGGATTTCAAATCATTGCCTTTTCTTTAAGGGCGCATATAAAAGCTTAAAACCTTCAGGTCACTTAGTGGCTACAATACCCCTCGGAATTTCTTCAGCTTTGGAACAATCGATCAGTGAACTTGTCTCTCTGCCGGAGTGGAAACCTTATTTTGACAAATTTTCTCCCGGGTGGAATTTCATTAGTGATATTGAATTCGAACAACTACTTGCTAGACATTCTTTTGTACCAATTCGATTTACTATCGTTCCACACGATGTGATTTTTTCTTCGCGAAAAACGTTCGAGGAATATGTAACTCCCTGGTTTGCATATTTATGTGCTTTACCTGAACATTTAAAAAATGTTTTTTTTGAACAAGTCATTGATAGATACCTCGAAATAGAACCCATCCTTAGCGATGAAAAGGTTATCTTCAAATTTTTGCGACTTGAGATCATCGCCATTAAAGCTACTCTTTGATCTTCCAATAAGAAAATAATGATACAATAGCGCATAATAAAATAAACAAACAAAAGGCAGCTTGATTAGCTGAATATCTCAACAAATATAACGCTATAGCTGGAGTAAATCCACCGATAATGCCATCAGCCAAATTAAAGCTTAAACCCACACATGTAAATCGTACTGGCGTTGGATAAAGATGCGTGAGAAGATAAGGGAGCAATGCAGTTATGCAAGCTATAGGTA
>JAZKAZ010000051.1:0-2563 GCA_040388845.1 Chlamydiota bacterium
CCTGTTTTTTTCTAGATCTGAGCATTACATGTTTAGGACCACCCTTTATACCACAATCAGCCAAATCCAAGTTTAACGAATATAGATTTGAACCAGCTCTTCAAATGTTTTTTGAACGGGCAGCTCAGCGCAATCCCCGTCCAACAGGCCCGGGTCAAGCGAGCTATCTGTCCATTCGCGGCAAGGAACTTGGCCATCCCCTTTATCGGAGCGGAGAAACTCCTTCCTTGCAGGAAGTAGTTCTTCAAACCCTATTTTTTCCCAAGCGCTACTGCAAAGGGTTTGAGAGATTGCTTCCATTTAGAAATATAACTGGCAAGGCCCAGGATATGGCTGGTATTCAATACCTCTACAAATTCTGATGCGCCCGCTTGGTTGATGCATCCTTGATTGAAATGTCCAGCCTCGTAGATATAAGATTCGGATTTAAGGATATAGGAGCTCGGGTCGATGAGATTATTTTTTTTCATTGCATCCAGGTGCATTTGGCCATTGGCAAGGCCTTTTTCGTCATGCGTTTGGATGACTAAAAGATGGCGGCCGCTCGAGCTTAAGCCCACATAATGCGTTAAATTCATGATGCGCGAAACTCCTGAAATGCCTCCGCGCCCATGGTAGCTAAACTGGGGAGGAGTGGGGTCTTGAATCAACAGATATAGATGATAGTATTTCGATTTATGACTGTTTTCAGGAGGCTGATTTTCAACCGAAAAACAGCTCATGGGAGTAAGAATGAGTTTTTTTGTGGTAACCTGCTTATCTTTTATTTTCAGATGCGCGATTTTTTGGGCGAGATCAAACGAGACTTTTTCTAATTTGTGATTGAGGAGCAGGACGATATTCGTTCTTTCAATGAGCTGAAGCAGATGATCGATGAGTTCGTAGCAGCCTTTAGAAAAATAATACCCATTGGAACCTGAATTTTGAGAGGTATAGGGGATCTGTGGATTATCCAAAGAGACCATTGTGCATCCGGCATACTCTTCTAAAAAAGTTTTTAACTGCATGTCATGTCCAATCTGATGGCATCCTAAATCGGCATGCTGGATCCCGCAGACGTTGATTCCTTTCCAAGCGCCCCCACATTCGGAATCATCCTCCACGATCATCACCCGATCGCCTAAATGAGCATGATAGAGCGCCTCGAAAAGAGAGAAGGGGCTAGATCCTACCACGACATAGTCAAAATCGGCAGCAATTGCGAGGGCAAAAGAGTGGAATAGAAATAAAATAGATAAAATAAATCTCATAAAATCATCCCTTTTTTGGGCGAGGGATCTTATTCCATACAACTTTTTTTGAAAAGCTTTAAGCAGAAACTATTTGAAAATTTGGTTTTTGGCGATCGAATGCGGAAGGCTTCGCTCCGCGGTGGCATTTTAACAATAATTGATTTAATTTAAAATTAATATAATAATTGACTTGTTTTGTTGTGTATAATTATAATCTGCTGAAAAATAAACAAAGAGGTATTCATGTCGGTGCAAAATATTTCATCAATATTCTCTACAGATTCTATGGAAAAAACGGGAACAGAATCCTGTTCAAATCACAGTCTCGCTGTAATTTATCAGATGCATCAAACACTCCAAACAATCATTAATGACTCTACTTCAAAAGAGATTTCTAAACGGATCTGCTCCCGTTCTCTTTCAGAAATGAGAATGGCACAACTTTTACAAATGAGGAAGTCTGAATCTTCGCCCGTTCCTGAAATACTTGCGGCCCCAGTTTATCGCCCTTTAGATCCTCGGATTCATTATCTCGATAGCTATTCTCCTTACGAATACACCATTCAACTCGAAGATGGCTCTTCTTGGAGTGTCCATTACGCAGATATGTACAAAGTGCGCGCTTGGGCCTCAAACGATGAACTTTCCATCAGTCCCTATGGATTTTTCGGAAACGATTACCGGATCACGAACCATGTAACGAATGATTCCATCATTGTAAATCTAGTGTTGGAGCCAATTCCCTTTGGTCCTTGTACTCACTGGATTGTTGACATCGACGATAGATTGGGCCGTGTGTACCTTGAAAACGGCACCTACTGGGATGTAAGGGGCGCCGATAGATTTCTTCTTGCCGAGTGGGATGTTTATGACACCGTGATTTTAGGCGATGGAAGAAATGAATGGTTTGGCCGGAATGATTTCATTCTGATCAATGTAGATCTAAATCACTATGTTTACGCAAACAGAGGAGCTTAATATTTATGGCAGCATCCCCATCAGTCCCAAATCATGTAAATCCGGCAGCATCAGCCCCTCCTCAACAAGTTATGAATAGAGAAGAGGAAAGACCGGAGACCGCTCAGGCGCTCAGTACAGCGCGTAAAATCGCACTGGTCGTCCTTGCAGTCATTCTAACAGTTGGAATCCTAATTACGTGCCTCCTATTGCCGCCTTTAGATGCCCTGCTTGTTTGTGTGTTGGTAGGAGTAGTCGCGCTTGCTGTATCTGTTCCAATTTTAAGCTATCGGCAGGTGGTCGTCGTAGAAAATGGATATACTTTCCGCAGATACCATTGGACCCCTCTTTTTGTGAGAGCGTCAAGACCTTCC
>JAZKAZ010000051.1:2573-3566 GCA_040388845.1 Chlamydiota bacterium
CACGCGTAATTTCACCTTTAGTATACCAAGTGCCTCATAGGCGCAGACCTCACATCTACCATCAAGGACCATCTTTTTTTCCTTTTTATAGACAATCTCCTGTGAGACATCACACTCGGCTTGATTCAACGAGAATCACTCCTCCTGTCCGAAGAAGGGCAGATGCCCCTCGTCCGATGGGTCATTCCCGAATCTCCGCCCCATCCTCTCATCATCGGGAGCACGTAGGCCGCCGCGTTAATCACTAGTATTCGAATTTTTAAGCTCCACAGACTCCTTGAAGTATTTACCATACTTTAAGGGGTCTTGTTTTTTCCATGGGCAATAGCTATTGCTGAAGTCAATTCTGCTGCCGAGAGACGGGTGAGAGCCGCGCCAGAAATTAAAAATCATTCCGGGGCGAGGGTTGGCTAAATTGCTTTGCTGAAGAACGATAAATGCCTCTCCTGCAGCCCTATTGTCTTGGGTAATTTCTAATCCAAAACGGTCCGCTTCATGTTCCATGTAGCGGGACATAAAAAAAGTCAGCGGGGTAGAAAGAAGCATCAGGCAAGTGGCTAAAAAAAGAAGCAGGGGAAGAGAGGAAATATTAGAAAGATCTGAAATGCCAATAGAGCGTCTGTAGTGCTTCATCAAGAAATTTCCCGCTCTATAAATTAGATAAAAAGTTAGAAAAGTAAGGAGAGAAGAATAGAGTAGATCCCACCATATATGATTTAAAATATAATGCCCCATCTCATGACCCATGACGAAAAGGATTTGATCCGGCGTCAATTTTTGGATGATCGTATCCCAAAGAACAATCCGGAGCGTACTTCCGAGGCCTGTCACATAGGCGTTTACCGTCTGGGTATCCTGACTCATATCTACTTCAAAGACTCGTCCATGTTCAATTCCCGCCCGTGCTGCCAGATTTAAAATCTGTTTTTCTAGTTGAGCATTTTTCATGGGTCCAAAGTGATGAAAAAGAGGATCGACCCATACAGGCTGAAT
>JAZKAZ010000052.1:0-2803 GCA_040388845.1 Chlamydiota bacterium
TCCTTAGCTGTCCGCGCGTTATCTTTGTAATTTGGCGCATACAGCGAAGATGTTAGTTCGGGGCTAAAAGTTAATGCGTCAGTTCTGTGTTGTAGAAGCGGACCAGATCTTTCTTGAATTTTTGCAAGGAGGCGTGGTCGAGGACAAATCCGTGGCCTGCCAGGTAGTATTCAAATTGGAGGTTTTTTTGGTAGGAGGGGGGAAGATCGAGGTGGTCGAAAGAGTACTCTGTCGCTGCAAAAGGCGTGCGGCAGTCGTAATATCCGGAGCCGACAAAAACTTTCATTTGGGGATTGCGGATCAGGGTTCTGCGCATGCGGTGTAAAAAACTGGGCTCTCCTCTTGAGTCGTAGGTAGAAGGGTCCCATTTTGTGATGGCCTCCCAGGAAAAGCCAATATAAGTGTTTAAGGGCAAATGGGTATCTAATTCTTTTTGCAAGTAGACATTCAAAGCGCAGCCGAGTCCTTTGGAATCTTTGTAGCTGGGATCTTGCGGATCGTCGTAGGGGTGGATGGCGACCAAATCTCCTGAATACCTGGTATCGATGCCTCCGAGAATTTTTCTCTCGGGGGATAAAAATTCAGTAACGAAAGTTTTTTCATCAATGCGGGCGTTGTATTTTTGAACTGTTTCCAGTGGCAAGCCAATGAGATGGGCCAATTCCTGATAAAATGCTTTTTGCTCAAAAGGACTTAAACGGGAGGGTTGCAGCATGGCTGGGGCGTATTCATCATAGGCAAATCTCCGTGCATAATCGACGACTTCTTCCAGAGGCTTTTCGGGCCAGAGACGTCCGTAATGCCAGGCAGTTGCTGCAAATGTGGGGATGAGCAGGCAGTCTGGAAGAGCTCGGTCTCTTTCTGAGTCCAGGGTGGCCCATTCGATTGCGCAGCCATCGATGATGATTCCATTGACGAGGATGTCGTATTGCATCAAATTCGAGGCCAGACCGCAGCAGCGGAGTGTGCCGTAGCTTCCTCCCGCTAGGTATTTCGGGGAATTCCACTTTTGAAAGGTATTGACGAAGGTGTGGACAAATTGCCCTAGCGACTGGATATCTCCTTCAATACTGTAGAAATAGGAGTTGTTTTTCTCATCTGCCGATTTGCTAAAGCCGCAATTGACAGGATCCACAAAAACTAGATCTGTGAACTCGAGGATGGTCTCTGGGTTGTCGATGATCTTGTATGGGGGGAGAATGGATCTCCCTTCAGTTGCAGTTAAGAGGCGTCTTGGGCCAAAAGTAACGATAGACTCCAGCGTGCCAGCGCCGCCAGGACCCCCTGGGAAGACAAAGGTGATCGGTCGGTCTGAATTTTCTTCCTCTTCTTTGAGGTAGCCTATAAAAAAAATATCGGCGGTCTTTTCTTCGTTTTCAAACAAAGGAAGCGTTCCTGTGATCGCTGTATAGGAAAGGGGGCCGGATGGGCACTCAATTGAATGGTCGGTAAAATTGAAATGAGGCTCATCATCTGCTTGCAAAGGGAGCTGGATTAGGAGGAGAAAGGAGATCAAATAGCGCATAGAATAAGGCTCGTTTTTTAGTTGAGGTTTCGGTGTAAAATGAGATCACTCCTCTGCTGCAAGGAATTCAGTGATTTTGGCTTGCAATTCCTTTTTGGATGTGAATCCAACAGTTTTTAGGGAAGCTGTCTTTTCGCCTGGCTTGATGAATAAAAGAGTGGGTAGATGCGTCACTCCATAGCGCCTCGCAAGCTCATTTTGCGTCTGCCAGTTGAGCTTGACGAATCGAATCGTATCTTGGTACTCATGGCTTAATTCTTCGAAAATGGGCTCTATCAAGCGGCAGGGAGGGCATGAAGTGGAGTACACGTCGATGATGAGAGGCTTTGTGGATTCTTCGATTTCTCTATGAAAGTTATCTTGTGTAATTTCCAGAAGAGAGGATGCAAGGTCATTTGTTTTTTTATTAACACCGTTGTTATCTGCTAAATCTTTGAGGGCATCCTTTGAATTCTGAAAAATAGTTTGAAAGGTTTGGACTCCCTGCCGGGAGAATTTTTCATAAACCGGATTTTCGTGGATTTTTCTCAGTTCCCGGATCTCTGCGTCGGTGAAAATAGAATAAGGCTCGCAAAATTTGGCAAGCGTTGTCTCTTCTTCAAAAGAGGCGCGGAATTTCTGGATCAAGTCCTCTGCGTCAATTGTTTTTTGACTGAGAGAGATGGCCTCTGCTGCCATCATATTTAAAAGAGGCTTTCCGCTCTCGCTCAGGAGGGTTTTTTGGAGGATGATTTTGATATCTTGATTTCTGAGGTGAGCAGGCTCTGGATTCGGTAGTGAGAAAAGCATATTGCAGCTGGTGACAATAAAAACAAGGAAACCAACTCGTTTTTTCATAGATCCTCCGTCCTCTTTTGAAGTAAAATACTATATACGCAGTAGGTGATGAAATCCAAGATATTTATCCTTGCCTGTTTTCTCAAGGCTTGCCAAATAGTATTCAGGGAGATAAATTGGATGGTTCATTCATGGATTGATAGCTCAGTGGATAGAGCACCCGCCTTCTAAGCGGGCGGTCGCAGGTTCGAGTCCTGCTCAATCCGTTTTTTATAAGAAAAAACTATGAAGAAAAAATCCTCCCTTTTAGGAGAGCGCCTCTTTGCCAAGAAGAGCTTTCCTCACCTCGCTCCTCTCTTTAAAGAATTTGAAAAAAAAGAGTTTAAGGTCCTTTCCGACCGGGCCCGCAGTGAAAAAGTAAACCTGGCGTTATTGGAATTGATTCAAAAAGCTCCAGAGCCCTGCTTTCTTCTGTCAGAAGTCTTGAGTTTTGTGGAAGCA